>CAZJQW010000045.1:2405-4809 GCA_964548575.1 uncultured Candidatus Saccharibacteria bacterium | reverse complement strand
TTTTGGCCCAAGTAGCGGTTTAATTTCACTGTCCACTAAATGGGGTACGGTTCACTTTCGAATGGTGGTTGTGTTCAGAAACAAACTTAACTCAGAAGATACGCAATCGCATCATCTATAGTGTACGAGTCATTCTCGTCCTTCATAAGACTCGTAAGGAAACTAACGTCGTCCCCAAGAGTGATGATAGCCTTTTCATGAGGCGGACCGATACCAGCGGCAATCATGAGCCCATTGCATATGCATCTAGCACCTTCGGTATCTTCGAACTCGCCCCCTTTTCGGACATAGTCGCACTCGGGCTCTGCGGCGCAACGATAATTTATCTTTCCATCTTTGCCGAAGAATGGAGTGACGAGAGCGCCTTGATCGCAGACCCTCTTTCGACTATTGTAAGTCTCGCTTTCCGAGAGTGTGCCAGGAAGCTTCGCAACCTTGAATGGGAATCCAGTCGGTGAGGCGCGAGGATCAGTCCTGATCTCTAGCTCCCCCCTGTATCCCAATCTTCTTGCAACTTGTTTGTAGCAAGAGACCAATCCGGATTCTTCGGATAAAGCTCCGATGGTTCCGACCTGTATCCCAACTGCCCCCAGCTCCTTGGCCCTTTTGAGACCAGAAGGTGAAGCGAACGATCCTCCCAGCCAGAATGGAATACCCAGACTCTGGAGTTGTTCGAACTTGACCAGATCTCGGTCACCGTAGACTGGCTCGCCTTTATCATTGAATTTACCCTTGTCGCGAGGAGGAGCATTGTGTCCTCCGGCTGTGGGCATCTCGACAACGAAGCCTTGAATATTCTTCCTGGCCATGAATGATGCGAGCGTATTGGATGAGACTATGGGTAGGAACCCTGGCTTCTTCATCGGAAACTTTTTGCCTCCGAAGAATGACTTCAAGTCGAAGCTCACTTTTACAGTTCTTTCCTTGCCCCCTTCTATATCTACGTTGTAGCTAGGGTCGATCGCCTTTGCTATACACTCGAGCACTCCTGGGATCTGGGTAGTTACCCCTGCTCCCATTGTGACGTAGTCGATCTCGGCGAGCATAGCGCCGGTGATGCTGTATATGTGAGGCATCTGGATCTTCTCCAAATAATTTATGCTCACAGGGTTCGAGTGGCCTTCTTTGGCTAGCCAAACGAATGCAAAGTTCGCCGCGACGGTAAGCTCGATGAGCTCTCTTCGCGGATCGACGGTAAATGCTGGAACAGGTGCGAACTTTTGTCCAGCTTGTATCCCACCGTCAATGTAATATCTCTCTACTATCCGCTCAGCAATATCTTGGATAGGAAAATGCGTGAGTGCTCTACGAAAATGTCCGCCTCGATCTCCCAGTTGGAGGATTCGGGGCATGACGCGCTCGCAGGCTACTCCTGAAACTGTTCCGAGGACGCTTGCGTTCATAGAACACTTGCGTGCGAACGAGGGCGTCGATATGGAAACTCCCATACCACCCACGATTATTGGTCTATTCATAGTATCCTCTCTGTTAAAGATCTCCTTTCTTTCTAGAGGCCATCATAGCAGAATATGGGGATTTAGTCCGTTTCTTTTTCTATCTCTCAATATTTCCTCTCATCATTTCCTTCATCATCCCTCGCATCGGACCTCGGCGGACGAGTGCGTCATTGAATCCGAGCATGTCTACAACTACTCCACCTACGATAACAGCCAAGAGTATGCCGATCACCAAGCTCTTGAAGTCTACTTTGAATGAAAAATCATACCTACGCATGAGCCATATTCCTAGGACCAAACCAATAACCGCCAAAATCGGCGCCCACCAAGGAAAACTTGATAGCATGCTCTCGAATCTATATGCTCCCATCGGCCCGTGGCTTCGGAGCGAGAATCTGATAAGGCCGATAAGAAATATCGATATCACAAATGAAGAGACGAGCCCGATAAAAGCCAGTATCGAACCCAGCACAAAATATATGCGCGGCTTCATCTTGACCTTGTCGTTTTTGATCTGATCCATGATGCTGTCTTTGATCTCTTTTATATCTTTTGGCATATTTTCTTCATTAATTTTTTTGCACGACTTATGCGTATGGCCACTGTCCCCATCGGTATCCTCAAGATCTCGCTTATCTCTGTATGCGACTTCTCATCTAGATAAAAGAGGATTAGAGCTTCAGAATATATGAGCGGGAGAGATTTCAAGCACTTTTCGACCTCGACCGCCATCTCCCTATCTTCGAAGTCCTTGACTATATCTTCATCGCTTGCAGGATCAAATTCGTCCACAATCGCAATTTCTTTGACTGACTTACTCACGGCATTCATCGCTTCATTGTGGACGATGCGATATATCCAGCTCGAAAATCTCTTTTTGATATCAAAGTCGTTCAGATTGATATACCCCTTAATGAATGCGTCTTGGACGATGTGGCTGGCCTTGT
>CAZJQW010000045.1:0-2395 GCA_964548575.1 uncultured Candidatus Saccharibacteria bacterium | reverse complement strand
AAGTTCGTGGCATATCGGAGCAACTTGGCTGAATATCTTTCGATGATGGTGCCATAAAGATCCCGTTCATTTGAGCGGACCCTCTCCACTATATTTTCATCGGTCAGTTTCGAAGCGTCGCTCATGTGGGTATTCTATACCAATAGACAAAACTCCGAAATATTCGGAGTTTTGTCTAGTTACTACTGATTGTTAGTGTCCCTGTTGTATCCTCTTCCGTACATTCCTCCACCCATCCTCATATGTATGCCATCTCTACCGCTACCGTCTTGGACCCCTAGGCCGAGCTCTTCGCGGATCTTTTGAGCTTCTGCCGTCTGGCCTTGGAGCATGAGGTCATGAGCTTCGACGAACTTTGCAAAATTCTCTTCTGTTACGACTTCGCTAGCTCTGCCACGTCCCTGCATGAGATCTTGCCAAGCGCTGTAGTCTTTGTTTTCAAAAGCTTTGAGCATATCTGTATGTCGTTCTGCGGAATAGTTCGGACCTTTGACCGCAGGATCGCCCCTAAAAGCGAGCGCTGATCCGACCGATATAGCTGCGACGCCAAGTACCACTGCCACCCCGATCCCCATTTTGAATTTGTTCATATTTTTTAAGCGTTATTGTATTAGCCAAGGCTGTTTCGCATCAGTCTTGTACCTTTGATACAGTTGAGATAGCAGTTTTCTTTCCTCCAAATTCTGAAGCCTTGATCAATGACTCATACAGCGTTATAAGCTTCTTTGCTATTGCCCTGCCGGAGAACTGCCTCGATGTCTCTATCGCTTGCGCTGACAGCCGTTCTCGGAGGCCTGCATCTTTCATGAGCATATCCACTTTTTCTACTGCGTCATTTTGAGAAGTCACTAGGTAGCCGTTCTCTCCGTTTCTTATGATCTCTGGCGCCACTCCAACATCGAATATGACAGGTATGAGCCCCTGTGACATGCCCTCGATCAAGCTTAGCGAGAATCCCTCATATCGCGACGGTATAAAGAGTATGTTCCCTCGAAGTGGCGCAAGCAGATTTGGGATATTGTCCTTCTTCGTATTTGCATAGACTACATGATTGGGGATCTTTGTGCGGAGCCAGCTGACCAAGTTCTTATTCATTGTGATACAAAAAGTCGTTTTTTTGACTTGAGGGAACTTTTGAAATAGGTGTATGAGCCGATCCAATCCTTTCAATTTGTGAGTGAATGCATCATTTCCCAATCTGCCCAAAAATACGATCCCCACCTCGCTAGAAAATGGTACTGCTTCCCTTTCGAACCAATAATCTTCTATGGCATTGTGAATGACCGTTATATTCTCTTCCTTTGTCCCTGTAGCCATGAGCTCTCGCTTGACCTTCTCTGAAGTGGCTATGACCGCTCTGGCTCTCGAGGCGACATATTCCTCTATGTCTGCGATGTCTCGCATCGGCCTTCTAGTCTTCACATTGAGCTCGCTTATGACTCCTTCATTTTTGAGCATATACCAAGCTTTGCGCGTCCCATTCTTTAGGTTCTTTGCTAGTGGGGTGCTCTCTAGGAATCCCCTTGTCGTCGAGCCGAAATGACAAACGACTGGTACTGGATATGCAAGAAATGGCAGGGGCGTATATGTCGTTCCTTGGATGATGTCGAACTTCAAGATCTCCCTGCGCCTCTCTAGAAGCGAATAGAAAAAGAGAATGCTTTTCAAGCCTCCGAGATGTACGGGTGTATTCAAAAGTGACATCCTAGGATAAAAGTTCTTAATAAGAGCCCCATCCTCCTTGATCTTGAGTGCCATGAGGTCATTTATGTAGTGAGCGCCTGTTCCTAGCTTCTTTTCATTGTGAATAAAAGCTATTTTCATTTTTCGACTTTCCATCTGGTCAATTATACAGAAAAAACGAGGTTTACCTAGACCGAGGTCTATTTATCATGAATTTTTTGAATCTATTGTTACCTCCGTTCGTAAACGGAGTCGGGCCGAAGCCATTTGATGTGAATATTAGCATATTTAAAAGCTTAGATAGTTCTATTCTCGATTATATTGGTCTTATAATGTATGATTAAACACAGTTATATTGATCCTTACGACTATTACTGCATATTTAAAAAGGCCGGCATTACTGCAGGCCTGTGAGGGGTGGGGTGAAGATTACACGAGTTTTCGGTCGCGATAGCTGTACAAGGTTTTGTCCTTCTTCCAATTACCGTGTGCGAATGTCTCTCCTCGATTGCATCTTACACATAATCGATAGTTTCCTCTGTCCTTGTAGATCCAGAGATGGAAACGAGGTGGTAGGCGTCGGCATGTTTTGGCAACGAGTGACGCTCCGACGACAATAGCAGGGTCGAACATGCAGATTAGTAATGACAATCTTATTAAAGGACTCATTCGTGTGCATTTTAAAACTTTATAGACATATGTCAATACTATG
>CAZJQW010000044.1:0-5010 GCA_964548575.1 uncultured Candidatus Saccharibacteria bacterium | reverse complement strand
ATTTCTCGCCAATTATTCAAGAACTAATCCGCCATATGTGTGTACCTAAAACAAAAAAAAGGCCATTATCTCAGCCTTTTAAGATGTCGCAGGCCTATTAGTTGGAACTATTTATCGCTCCTCAAGCACCTTTTTTGCCTGTTCTATGTCTTCTGACCAAGCTTTGCCGTCGAACCATTCGATGCCTTCGAACTGCAACTTGTAGGTATCAGCTGGTCTTTGGAGGGAACCCAGATAGACATATTTTTTTCCAGAATGCTTTGCATGCGCTATGGTACGAGTCATCATCCCGAGACCCATGTCTTTTGGAGCTTTGGCGACATCATAAAAAGGGTATGAATAGTGCAAAAATTCAGGTTGGGAATAGGTTATAGCGTATCCGATCGACTCTTGCTCAGGAAAATGAAAAGTTAGTAAAGCATTGAAGTTGCTCGCACTTTCGCGAGTTAGCATCTCTTTGATCTTTTGAGCACTCATGATGCCTGAGCCAAACTTCGTGTCATAGAAATCTTTTGCCAGCTTGCCAACCTCCCAACCATAATTTTTCATTGGCAACACCACTTCTTCCAGTACGAGGCCATCAGTCTTCTTGAGCATGCGACGATTTTCGCTTGTGAGCTCAAACTTGGAAAGATCAATCCTCACACTCCTTGTCTGGTGCATTATTCCTTTGCTTATCCTAGTGAACACAAACCCGTTGTTGTACATGCGAGCGACATTTTCAGACGAAAAGTCTGCGAGCTTTTCTTCTTTCCAAGAAAGATATTTCATAGGTTAGTGGAGAGCAATCCAAAATCCAAAGACGACGAAAAGGAAATGTATTATCCAAAAGCGCATGACAGTTTTTTCTTCGCTCCAGCCAAGCAATTCGAAGTGGTGATGAAGGGGAGCCATTCGAAAGACTTTTCGTCCGAATACATATTTTGAGAAGACTTGGATGAGCACAGAGATCGCTTCGACATAGAAAATGAAACCTAGGAAAATGAGAGAAACAGTTTCGCCGATGGCCATCGCATTCACAGCAAGGAGAGCGCCAAGTCCGAGAGAGCCTACGTCTCCCATCATGAATCGGGCAGGTTTGATATTGAAATAAGTGTAAGCGATGAGGGCTCCCAATATTGTCGCGTTCATGATGGCGACCTCGCCAAAGCCGTTGATCCAAGAAAGGAGAGTAAGGGCGCTTATTGTGATGATGAGAGCACCGCCAGCGAGACCATCCATGCCGTCTGCGATATTCACTGCATTCGCTGTGAATATAACTATGAAGATTATTATGGGAACTATGAGCGCTCCAACATTCAGGCTCAGGTCCATGGGCAAATAAATAAAATGCCAAGCTGGTCCAAGCTTGGAATATATCCACCAAGCTGTGAGAGTTCCAGCGATGAACTGGAGAATGAGCTTCTCATGTACGAAAACTCCGCGAGAAGTTCGCGAGCCGAACCATACAGACATGCGCTTGAAAGCTGACCAAGGCAATGTGATCACGTACCAAAATCTCATCTTCCAATCTTGATGGACTTTGATGAGGGTGATGATGTGTTTCAATTTTCGAGAGCGCCTTTCGGATCCGTATATGCTCATGATGTCATCGATAGCTCCCAAGCCTGCGGAGAAGAGCATCACTCCTATAGGGACCCAAGTGAAGCTTCTGTTCCAGTTGAAAAGATAGGTGATGACCGCAACAGTCATGATTACCAGAAGACCTCCCATAACTGGCGTGTTCGCTTTGTATGCGTGAGAGCCTAGATTTGCAAGCTCTACTTTTGGGCCTTTTGAGACATTGAAGCGATGCAATATCCAAGACAGAAAAGGTGCCCAGAGAAAAGCTACGAGGCCGCCAAAAAGCGTAAAGCTGAGGATGGAAGCCAGATCGGCAGTGCCCTCTAATATCGTAATCATGGCCTATACGATAACACGAAATCAGTTTTTTGTAAGCCTGCGTAGCTCGGTCTTTGATTTCTTTGCTCTGAGGAAAAGAAGATTATCGCTACTTGATCTGCCATTTTCCGTCCAAATGAAGTCAGTTATTGAATGAGGAGAATCGTCTGGAACTTTTTGGTCAAGCATGATCGAACCTTGGCGTACGCCAGTGCCATATAAGCCATCTTCGGGATAGGCGATAGAATGTGAATAATGGATAGTAGAGGGCACGCCATCTATATAGTCGACGGCATGTACGACTAGGATGTGGTCTCGATCTGGTTGGGGCAGGCTAGAATTTTGGTCGTCCGTGGCGAGGATGGTTATGAAGTCACCCGGCTTTACATCGCTATAAGACACAGGGATGCTATTGACGTCGTTTGCAAAAGTTCGAACATTGCAATTTTCTGCGGGTCTCATGGCACAGCGGATACGTGCTAGAACGCCGTCACAATTTGCAAATGAAATGGAATGTGAAATCCCTCGACTATTACCCAGGCGTGCTTTGAGTTCTGCGTCGAGAACATGGTAGGCGAAACCCGAGCATTCGATGCCGAGATTGCTCTCGACTAGGATCTTTTTTAGAGCTTCATCCGCCAAGGAGTCTTTTTGGATATGCATCTTCAAAGCAACTGCCATAGTCTCATCTCGGATCTCATCGGGAGTGCCTTTTCCGACTAGTGCGCGAAGAGCGCCTCTAGTTCCGTGAGTTTTGTTGTTGAAATACGGAACAGAAGCGACGGCAGAGCCAAAGTGAAAGTGCATGTATCCGTTCACGACCCCCAATGATTCTTTTGTTAGAGTTTTTGTTTGCATGAAAAAATATCTCGCGAGAGATATTATATCTCAATATTGAAATGGGAGCTCTTTATCGCTTCGGCTATCTTGCGACCATTGTCATTCATCGCGCCGTGGCTTTCCATGATGCCTTTCGAGCTCTGGATGCGCAGGAGGTCAGAATTGTATGCGCTATTTTGGTAAGAGACTACATCGAGGTCGAGCTTTTCTAGAGTCTTCACTACATCATCGAAGAAGCTCTGGGTGTTCTTTGTGACTCTCTGAATGACTTGGGCGCCGTCGGTGATCTCTACGATCTCGGAGTCGGTGGGGAGATTTGACAGAGCTCGGATATGGGCTTCGAACGTTGTCACACCTGTGGCGCCAGCTTGGCGGGCTTTGTCTTGGAGGTTGGATTCGAATGTGGTGGACGCTGGTTGGCGGGCGTTTATCTCGATCAGGTAGATCTTGTTCCTAGCTTCATCTTTGATGATGTCGACTCCAAAGAGTCCTTTCCAGCCATCTGCCTTGAGCCTAGCGCCGATCTCTTGCACCATCGTCTTTATGTAGGTCATGTCCTCGCTTGTAAGGGATCTTTTTGCGAGGCCCCAATCGTTGCCTACCGTGCTAAATTCATTGTCTGTAAAAGGCTGAAGTCCTGTTATCTGATAGCTCACATTTCCCATGAGAACTCTTTCACCGGAGACGATGGCGTTCAGTGTGTATGAAGGACCTTGGATGTAGGCCGAGACTCGAGCCATTCTCTGTGGAAATTTTTCTTGAATAGCTCGTAGCTCGTCAGGAGTCTTTACGAGAATTGTCCCGTCGCCAGTATGTCCGTGAGCCCACTGGATGATGAAAGGATTGTTGCTCTTCCAAGTTATCATCTTTGAGAGTTTAGAAGCGTGAGGAGGTAGATATTTTGTTCCTATAGGTCCAAGCCAGCGCACTTGGGAAAGCTTGTTCTCGACTCGCTCAGAGAGGGTTGCGGGAGGATTGAGGAGCTCGCAACCGTGGGCTTTTGCGGCAGCTTCGACGCGCAGGGTATTTTTGAAGACCAAGAGGGAAGTATCTGGGCTGATTAGCTTTGAAGTTTCTGGCTGTGAGAGCAATTCGGTCGTGCCTTTTAGGTCATCGGGATCTCCTTGGATGAGAATGATATTCTCTGGGTCTTTATTCTTGATCGTCTGTCCGTAAGGAGTGTCGTTCGAGATTATTTTGTAGTTGTTGGAAGTAGAAGCGCCCAAGGCTCTCTCGATGTCTCGGGTGACATATATGATTTTTTTACCCTCTGGTTTCATAGAGCTCAGTTTATTCTTTAGAAGCGATTTAATCAAGTTTTACATATTGTAGAATTAGTACGCGTTGTAATTGGGTCAAAAGGGTAGTAAAGTCTTTTTATGTCAAATTTTTATGTAGTTGGCACTCCGATAGGCAATTTGAAAGATACTAGTCTTCGCGCTTTGGAGGTTTTGGGATCTGTAGACATTGTGCTCTGTGAGGATACGCGAGTCACAAAAAAGCTCTTAAGTCATTTTGGCATCCAAGCGAAGACTTTGTCTTATCACGCTCATAGCAAACTTTCGAGAACTGATGAAGTGATCAATTTGCTCAAACAAGGGAAAAATGTAGCCCTAGTTTCGGATGCTGGGACACCTGGTATATCTGATCCTGGTTCGGCTCTCGTAAAAAAAGTCCGAGAAGCGATGGCTGAATATATTGTTTCTGGAGAATTGAAGATCCAAGCTGTACCAGGTGCTTCTGCGCTCACGTCTGCCATTTCTATTTCGGGTGTTCCTGCGGCAGAGTTCGTCTTCTTTGGATTTTTGCCACACAAAAAAGGACGTGAGACTATATTCAAAGAGATCGCTAGTTCGAAGAGGACATGTATATTTTATGAATCTCCTCATCGGATCATGAAGACCCTCGCATCTTTGGAAGCTGTACTCTGCTCTCTTGCTGATGCAGTTGCTCCGGATACAGCGAACCAAAAAAATGTGACTGTCTGCAGGGAGCTTACAAAAATATATGAAGAAGTTTTTTCTGGTACTGCCTCAGAAGCAAAAAAATACTTCGAAGATAATCCTGACAAGATGAGAGGAGAGTTTGTCGTGTTGGTCTCGTAAATAACATTAACTATAAAAAAGCCCGAGCTATGCTGGGGCTTTGTGCTATTCGCTCTCGAGTTGTCCGAGGGCGGTGAGTTCTTTCTGAGTCTTTTGGACTTATCTGACTAATTCTGTGACATGCGATATCTCAATCTTTACGTTGCGTGCACATATGATCGTAAGAGGCCCCCGCTCTTTTTCA
>CAZJQW010000043.1:0-5222 GCA_964548575.1 uncultured Candidatus Saccharibacteria bacterium | reverse complement strand
GCTGTTCCTATTCCAGGTATCATCGAAGATATGGCAGCGACGCTTCCCCAGACCGAAGCAGCTGGTATCCCAAATATCCAAAAACCAAATCCTGTAAGAATTCCTTGGACGACAGCGACCACTATAGTGCCTGCGAAGACAGATCTAATAGCTCTCTTCAGCGTTACGGTGATGTATTCGTCATGCTGATCCAAAAGAGGGCTCCACATGATAAATCTCCTCTTGAGCTCGGCACCATCTCGTAAGAAATAGAAAAGAGAGATCAAGAATATAAACAGGTATATCGCGATCTTCGCAAATCCGCTAAATATCGCATCGAGATTACCGAAAGCCCAAATGAGCGCACCCTTCAAATATTGTGTTGCATTGAATGAGTCGAAATTATAAACAGGAAATAGATCGAAGAAGAAATGCGAGACTGATTGGGATATAGAGTTTAGCTTATCCACGACTTGCGAGCGTCAGACTCATCTATGAGAGAGGCGTACATATTTTGTATCTCGGAATACATCTGGCTGAATAGGAAAAATATAGGAACAAGAATGACTACGATGATAGTCACGACCGTAGCCAAAGCCGCAAAATTACGTGCAACTCTACCCAAGCCAAAGCTCCTCAGGAAAAATCGATGCAATGGATATGCGGCTACAGATGCAGCCGCTCCCAAAACTAGAGGCGTGAGGAAAGGCAAAAAAATCACAATAGCCGCGACAGCCGCGATGAGGAGGAGAAGGAAGAAGAAATATACAGAGATTTTGTTATTCATATGAATATGCCATTAATGTATCACGTCACAATAAAATTGTGAAGGTCAAGTTCACTTTTATAGCTCAGTTTCATAGACCCCGAAGAGAATCTACCTATTTACCGTGGCATTTTTTGTATTTCTTTCCGGATCCACATGGACAGGGGTCATTCCTGCCTGTTTCTGGCTTTGATTGGCTTTGGCTAGAATTTGGTTTAGAGCCATCTCCATCTCCTAGTATTTGGGCATTCTCATGGACTTCTTTGAGATCGCTCGGTTTGAGGTCTTGAGCTCTGGCTCCCTCCCCGTTTATTGGATTGCCATCTGCTCCAATCGGTATGACGTGCGGCAGGATCTTTTCTATCTGAGCGGACATAGCTCCCTGCATTTCCTTGAAAAGCCTGAGGCCTTCTTTTTTGTATTCTACCAATGGGTCGCGTTGTCCATAAGCACGTAGGTTCACGCTCGAGCGGGTATAATCCATGACTTCGAGATGCTCCACCCAATACATGTCTATAGCCTGCAAGAGAACTATTCGGAGAGCCATAAGGAATGGATCTCTTCCATATTCATCTATTTTTTTTGCTAAAATATTTTCAAATTCTTCACCGCCTTGGACCAAGTCTCTCAATTCTTTTTCGACTACGTCGATAGTGCCCAAAAGAAGATTGCGTCTGCGACTGTATATAGAAGTTCTCTGATGATTGATGACATCGTCAAATTCGAGAACATGCTTTCTAGAATCAAAATTGAATCCTTCTATCTTTTCTTGCGCTGACTCTAGTGCACTCGAAATGAGCCTATGTCCTATCGGCTCATCTTCTGGAACTCCAAGCTTGCTCATGAGAGCCTTCACAGTAGGAGATGCAAACACGCGCATGAGAGTGTCTTCCAATGATACGTAAAATTGAGTCTCGCCAGGATCACCTTGCCTTCCCGATCGTCCTCTAAGCTGGTTGTCGATGCGCCTTGCTTCGTGTCTTTCGGTTCCCAAAACAAACAGACCGCCCACTGATTTTATTTTCTCATAAGATTCAGGTGTGTTCGGATTACCACCAAGCTTGATGTCGACTCCTCTACCTGCCATGTTCGTGGCAATTGTCACTGCTCCTTCCTTGCCAGCTTGAGCTATGATCTCTCCTTCTCTCTCGTGATTCTTGGCATTCAATATCTCATGAGGTATGCCTTCGGCTTTCAAAAATTGCGACAAAAGCTCGTTCTTCTCGATAGAGACCGTACCGATCAAGACAGGCTGACCTTTTGCATGGAGCTCTTTGACTTTGCGTGATATGGCTTTGTACTTTCCTAGTTCAGTCCTAAAGATAGAATCATTGTGGTCTTTTCTGGTCGCTGGCTTGTTCGTAGGGACCGAATACACCTCGAGTCCATATACTTTGAAGAATTCCTCGCTAGAAGTCGCGGCAGTTCCTGTCATTCCGGAAAGCTTGGGATACATCCTGAAGAAGTTCTGGAACGTGATAGACGCATACGTCCTAGACTCCTGCTGTATCGAGACGCCCTCTTTGGCTTCTATGGCCTGATGCAAACCGTCTGACCAACGCCTTCCAGGCTGGAGACGTCCAGTAAATTCGTCCACGATGACGATCTGATTATCTTTGACCACATAATCTTTGTCCCGCTTGTAGAGCGCTCTGGCTTTGACTGCTGTCTCCAGATGATGCACAGACTTGATGCCCCTATCTGTATAGAGATTCTCTATGCCAAGCATCTTCTCTGCTTTCGCTATACCGGCTCCAGTGAGGGTGATTGCCTTGTGCTTCTCTTCGAGTACGTAGTCCTCAACATCATGAAAAGCTGAGACCATAGATGCGAACTGCTTGTACATGCCCTCCGCATCTTTAGTCGGTGCAGAGATGATGAGAGGGGTCCTCGCTTCATCGATCAATATTGAGTCTATCTCATCCACAATCGCAAAGTTGAAATCTCTCTGTCTCAAGCGATCTTTGCTGTATTCCAGATTGTCGCGCAAATAGTCGAAACCAAATTCATTGTTCGTTCCATAGGTTATATCCGCCATATAAGCTTCGTGCCTAGAAACTGGCCGCAAGAATTCGTGAACTATCTTGAAGGAGCCGAGCTCATCTCTTTCCTTGTCTGACTCTTTCTTTTCTGACTCTGACTCTCCTTTTACTGAATGGTCATATATAAACGATGCTTCATGGTTGATCACTCCCACAGAAAGTCCCAAGAAAGAATATACCTGCCCCATCCAAACCGCATCTCTTCGAGAGAGATAATCGTTAACCGTGACGATATGGACTCCTTTGCCCGTAAGAGCATTGAGATATGCTGGGAGCGTTGCGACGAGAGTTTTTCCCTCGCCAGTTCTCATTTCAGAAATGGCTCCGCTGTGAAGAACAGCACCTCCAAGAAGCTGAACGCCAAAATGTCTCTGTCCGAGCGTTCTCCTTGCAGCTTCCCTCACGACAGCGAAAGCTTCAGGCATTATCTCTTTGATAGCCCCCTCTTCTTCCAAACCTTTTATTTTGGCCCTGAACTCATCGGTTTTGGCTCGAAGTTCCGCATCCGAAAGAGCCTTCAAATTATCCTCAAAAGAATCAACGAGCGGAACAAGCCACTCGAATTTCTTGGCATTCGAGGTCTGATTACCACCAAATAGGGCTCCAAATATAGACATGGAGAAACTCTAGCATATTTAAGACAATTTGTAATGAAAAACTTACGCAACTGCCCACTCGACCTCGGCATCGACTTTGATGCCCGTCTTGTCCATGACCATATCCATGAGACTTCTAGAAAAATCAATAATCTCTTTTGCTGTAGCACCGGGCTTTGTGACTAGAACGAGAGCCTGTTTCTCATAAGTCCCGACATTGCCGACATAGTATCCCTTGGCATTGCAGATCTTGTCCAAGACCCAGCCGAGTGGAACTTTGATCCGACCATCAGGTTCAGGAAAACCAGGTAGCTTAGGGAATGAAACTCGGAGCTCGTCGAACTTTTCTTGGCTGATAACTGGATTCTTGAAAAAAGATCCGGCCGTGCCCCACATATGCCAATCAGGTAATTTATTCATACGGATTTCCATAACTGCTCTATGCACTTCCTTCAGGCTTGGTTCTTCCTCTGGACCACGATTTGCAAAATACTTTTTCAGATCTGAATATTGAATCGATACTTTTCCCTCTTTCGCCAGAGAAAAACTTACAGAGCTCACAATAAACCTGCCCTTCTCTTCCTTGAATCTGCTATGACGATATGAAAATCTACATTCAGCATTTGGAAGCTCGACGAATTGCATCGTTTGCGTATCCAGAGCGCGGACCAAGATAATAGTAGAAGAGACATCATATCCGTAGGCGCCAACATTTTGCACTGGAGCGGCTCCTATGCTTCCAGGTATCCCAGCCAATGCCTCCAGTCCATATAGTCCTCTGTCGACAGTATCCTTAACAAAGTCGATCCAATCTTCGCCCGACCCGACTTTTGCCACAATCTTGCCACCAGCCTCTTCAAATTCTTTTCCAAATATCTCGCTATGAATGACGAGGCCGAGATAACCTTCATCTGGGATCAATAGATTTGATCCTTTACCAATAACCAAAATAGAAAGCTTGTTTTGTTGCGCAAATTTAACAGCCTCTATGAGGTCTTGCTCTGACTTTATAGAGCAAAAAAATCTGGCCTGTCCGCCAACTTTGAAAGTCGTATATTGAGCCAAGCCGATGTTTTCTTTGATTTGCATGAATATGGCCGAGTAGACGGAGCAGTTGCAAAATTTGCGCGAATTGCGCCGAATGATGGCGACGGGTGCGAGCTCCAATAAATGTCTAAATTTATGAGTACAGCCGTCGCCATCATTTGGTACAATCTGTGCTTTATTATACCAAAATAGCTAAACGGGGTGAAGGAGCACCCGTATTTATTATGCATCTTAAATATTTCTAAAAATCAATACTGAGACAAGATTAACCTATACGAACCTAATAAGTCGCGCAGAACTTGGCCATCTCAAACACAATCGGCTTCTTATTCTTTTCTGCTTTATAGATTTTGACCGAAAATGTAAAGGGTGATGATATGGCCCTGCCTATAGTCATCTGTTATGACAAGCTCAACATCGATCGGCTTGCTTATATCTCCTTTTTTATCCGATATATTAGTGATTTGCACTTTTCCTTGAACTTCTTTTACAAAATATTCTCCAATACTACTTGCGCGCACTTGAGACAATAAGACCGCGATTAGACCGAGCACAAACAATATGATCTCAATTTTAATTGAAATAGAAAGTTATTCTAAATTATTAAGGATTCATAATGAAGACGTGCCCCACGCAATATTATTACCGAACATACCCAATGCTATAACCCCAATACCATAACGCAAAGCACGCCCGAGGGGCGTGCTTTGCGAGACATTCTTTGGAGAGTGCCCACACGGGTACTCATGGGCGCACTATAGCATACCCTAGGAAAAATGCAACTTTTTGAAT
>CAZJQW010000042.1:0-5280 GCA_964548575.1 uncultured Candidatus Saccharibacteria bacterium | reverse complement strand
ACCTTCTGCGCTTTTCTAATTCTGCTTTCTGCTTTCCATTTTCCATTCTCCGCCTCCTCCTTTCTCCATTCTTCTTCCTCCTTACTTAACTCTTTCTCTATATTCTCCAGTCTCAGTATTCAATCTGATGACCTCTCCTTCATTCACGAAGAGGGGAACGCTTATCGTTGCACCTGTTTCAAGAGTTACGATCTTCTGACCACCGGTAGCAGTGTCTCCCTTTATATTTGGTGGAGCTTCGGTTACTTTGAGCTCAGCGGTTATGGGCATTTTGAAGCCCATAGGCTCATCTTTGAATATAAGCTGAGTGACTATAGTATTTGGCTTGAGGAACTTGCCTTGAGGGCCAACGATATCCTCTATGACTTTGAAGCGCTTGCTAGGGTCGTCAACCTCCGTGAACCACCATTCACCGCGATTGTTGTAGAGATATTTGACTTCTTTCTCTTCGATCTCTGCCTCTTCCATTTTTTCAGACTGATGGAAAGAATATTCGGTGACCTTGCCAGTCATCAAGTTCTTGAGTTTCGTCGCATTTACTGGCTTGCGTTGCTGTTTGCGAAAGACATGCGAAGATATGACCTCATAAGGCTGTCCGTCTAGGACGATGAACTTCTTTTCTGTTATCTCATTATATTCGAGAAGGGACATGGGATTTTTATTAGCAATTAAAATCTGCAAGTGAATTGCATTGGTCGCATTCTAGCAGAAGGGGGAGTATTAATCTAGGTTGAGGCGTTCAATACCTCTGTATGACTTATCTCTTCTCATAATCGATATCACTAGAATTGAATTATCATTTGTTAGAACAAAAAGAATTCTAAAATCAGAAATTCTAAATCGATATATTTCTGTGGTAGCTAGTTTCTTTGCATATATCATTGGATTGCTTTGATTAGCAAAGAATTTCATCTTTTTTGTGATTTGAACTTGATAATATGAAGGTAAGTCGCTGAGTTCGTCAGCGGCTTTTAGACTATATGAAATTTTCATATTACAACCCTAATTTTTTGAATAATTCCTCCTGTGAAATCGCTTTTCCTCTTCTCACATCCTCCAATCCTTCTTCGAGATCCTTATCAAGTGCTGTAATCTTGAGCCTGTTGGAAACATATGCGCGAGCGGCGATGTTGAGCACGCCGGTTAAACTCAGGCCTTCTTGTCGGGCTTTCTTCATAGTTGCCAACTTCAGTTGTTTATCCATATTCAGTATTACTTTTGAGGTTTTGATCTTCTTTTTCATAATTCAAGTATATACCAGGTATATACAAGGTCAAGACGCTAAACCACAACCAGATTTACGACATTCTGGCTGGTTTGGCAACTCGGCTGGATGATTGTTTACTGAGCGCTCAACTTGGACCTGATCTCGGTAAGGATCTTATCTTTTATGTCGACGTTTTCCTTGAGGAATTGTCTGGTTGCATCGTATCCACGGCCTAACGCTTGTTCGCCATATTTGTAGGAAGCCCCAGATTTGGAGACTATCTCGTATTTCTCTCCAAGAGCGAGAATCTCTCCTTCTTGGGATATGCCTTCGTTGTACATGAGATCGAACTCGGTCTGCTTGAATGGAGCGGCGACTTTGTTCTTGACGACTTTGACTCGCACTCGGCCACCCATGATCTCTTCGCCTTTTTTGATCTGAGCGATCCTCCTTATATCGAGACGGACAGAGGAGTAGAACTTCAAAGCCTTGCCTCCAGGAGTTGTCTCAGGATTGCCGAACATGACTCCGATCTGCATACGGATCTGGTTGATGAATATGACTATAGTCTTTGACTTTGCCACGATAGCGGTGAGCTTTCTCAAAGCTTGTGACATGAGTCTAGCTTGGGTTCCGATATGGTGAGCGCCCATGTCTCCTTCGATCTCGGCTTTTGGGGTGAGGGCTGCGACAGAGTCGATAACGACCACGTCCATCTTTCCGGTTCGAATGAGGCTCTCGACTATCTCGAGAGCTTGTTCACCAGTATCAGGTTGCGATATGAGGAGCTCGTCTATCTTGACTCCGAGGCGTTTGGCATATTCTGGATCCATAGCATGTTCAGCATCGATGTAGGCGCAAATACCTCCGAGCTTTTGGGCTTCAGCGACTACGTGAAGAGCGAGGGTAGTCTTGCCGGATGATTCGGGACCAAATATTTCGATGATCCTTCCTCTTGGCATACCTCCGATACCTAGAGCCCAATCTAGCCCGAGTGAACCAGTCGGAACTGCGTTCACATTTACTTTCGGCTTTTCGCCGAGCTTCATAATAGAATCTTCACCGAACTTCGTGCGAATAGCGTCTAGGGCGTCCCGAATACCTTCTTGAGATTTCTTGGAAGGAGTCTGTGACGTGCTCGTAGAATCGGACAGAGAATCGGCTTCTCTGGCCTTTTTTGTTTTTAGTGACATATATTTTCTAATTAACTAGCAGGCGTGCGCCAATTTTACCATGGATCACAAAGGAGTAGTGCTTGACGCCGAGCTTGTTTCTGTAGTGCTTGTTGAATTGGAGGATGGTTCTGCTGTTTGCGTATCGGCTGTTTGCATAGAAGGACTCTCGTTTATTGGGCTCACTGGACGAGAATACGTCCCTAGAATAGTCAGAATTTGAGCAGTTTTCTTGCCAAAACGGTCGCTCGCTTCCACGCTTATTTTGTTCACTCCAGTGAATACCAAAATCTTATCCTGCCAAAAGCCATTTTTGTCTATCGAAATATCATTCCCATTGATAGAGAGGGAATTGGCGCGCATAGCTTGGCCTCTAATTAGGACCACTTGATCTGGAATAGGTTGTCCATTACTGGGTTCGCTAATAACGAGCTCTGGTCCGCGGATGAATTCTTGCGATCGCCAAATAGCGTATACAATTATGGCGAGTGCAATGATTATGCCCAATCCGACTCGCAGTATCTTTAAAGTTGAAGAACGAGTAAGATTCCTCATGCTAGATTTTCATCTTCCTTGACGGGTTCTGTTCCTCCTGTATCTTCTGTAGAAATTTCCATTCCAGCTCCAACTCCTATGATTTCGCGAGCTTTGGAGCCTTTTTGTGGACCTATGACTCCGTGATCTTCCAGCATGTCCATGAGCTTGGCAGCGCGTGAATATCCTATACCGAGCCTCCTCTGAAGATATGAAGTCGATGCTTTGCCAGCCTTCATGACCAGTTCTCGAGCTTGTTCGTAGAGTTCATCTTCTTCGCCGTCCATAGATTCACCATCCATCGCATCGAATACGGCGTTAGCTCCTGCTTCAGTGGGAGTTAGGTTTATGACATTCACGATCTCATCTTTGTAAGCATCAGCCAGATGCTTTACTACTCTTTTGACCTCTGACTCTGAAATAAATGCGGATTGAAGACGTACAGGTTTGGACATTTCTCCACCAAGGTAGAGCATGTCTCCAGCTCCCAAAAGTTTCTCGGCGCCCATCTGGTCGAGTATCGTTCTCGAATCGATTTGAGAAGCCACTTGGAGAGCAACGCGAGTGGGAATGTTCGCTTTGATGAGGCCTGTAATGACGTTCACGCTCGGCCTTTGAGTGGATATCACCAGATGAATACCAACTGCTCGGCTCATCTGAGCGAGTCTCACGATGGCAGCCTCGAGCTCTCTCGGGTAAGTCTGCATGATATCGGCGAGCTCATCTATGACTATCACTATGAATGGCATCGTCTCAGGCAAAGTAGTTGCATCAGCTTCTTTTGACCCTTCAGCTTTGAATTTGTCGAGAGCTGGGCCGAGTACGGTTTTGTGATACGAGTCTATGTCGCGGGCGCTCACTTTTTCGAGGACATCGTACCTCCTGCTCATCTCCTTTGCAGCCCATTTGAGAGCGAGTATTGATTTTTTGGGATCAGTGATGACGGGTGTGAGCAGGTGGGGAATCTTGTTGTACATCGTAAGCTCAACTCGCTTGGGGTCGATCATGATGAACTTGAGATTTTCAGGCGAACTGCGATACAAAAGGGAAGTGATGAGGGCATGAATGGTGACGGACTTTCCAGACCCTGTTGCTCCAGCTATGAGCATGTGAGGAGCCTTTGCCAAGTTGCTGAAATGAGCTTGTCCCGCGATATCTTTGCCCAAGGAAACGAGCAAAGGCTTCTCTGATTCTTGAAAGTCGGGCACCGCAAGGAGTGTGGCGAGACCGACTGTGGTCTTTGCTGTATTGGGGACTTCTATACCGACTAGCGACTTGCCCGGTATGGGAGCTTCTATACGGATGGGGTGAGCGGCCAAGGCCAGAGCCAAGTCATTGTTCAGTGCCACTATCCTAGATAGTTTGACTCCTTCTGCTGGCTTCAGAGCGTATCTTGTCACAGAAGGTCCGATCGAAATCTCGTCCATCTCTACTGTTATATTGAAATTCTGGAGAGTGCGTTTGATGATATTTGCATTCGCTTTTATGTCTCCAGTCTCGGGCTTGCCTCTGTCCTTCTCAAGTAATGAAAGCGGGGGAGGGGTGAATGGAAGCAAGTGCGGTACTACAACAGCGGCCGCAAAGGACGATTCTTCATCGTCGCTGAACATGAGCACGCCTGCTCTTGCAGGCTTTTTCTCCATACTCTTTAGGCGCTCCAGTTCCAATTCTCGGGCGGATTTGACTGGTGCTTCGCCTTCTACCTTTGCCACAGCTTGATTGATGCGCTTTTCCTCATTGCTATCCATCTCGGCGGATTTCTTTTTTGCCAAAGCCAAAGTGGAGGCGTCCTCTTCATCTTTGTCTTTCTTCCAGAACATGAGATCGGAAAGTGTGAAGTAGAGGTCAAAAGTCATTATTACTGAGATAACGAGTAGAGCTACAAGGAGCACTGTCGAAGCCCAAAAATCGATAAGTGAAAGTAGTAGTTGACCTATCCATCTTCCAATAACTCCTCCAGCATCTGCGTACATTACATGGATGAGGGCCAAGCCTGAGATAAAGAATATTCCAGCCCCGACTGCCTTGGATACTTGGAATTTGCTCTTGATTCCCTGTAGAAGTGAAAAGCCGAACATCGCAAATACTATCGGTATCAAGTAGTATCCGACTCCGAAAAGTTTGGTGAAAAAGAACAGGATTTTTTCGCCGACTATGCCTGCTTTTCCGAAAGCTGCAAGAAGGCTGAGTACAGTAACGACGAATGCGCCTATAGCGAATATTACTTGGTGAGTTCCATCGCTCAGCTCCTGCCAAAATTTTACTTTGTCCGCCAATTCAGGTTCTTTCTTTTTTGCCATGTGGATAATGTGTTTATTACATAATAATAACATATGAAATCAGCTGAACGAATTTACTGTGCAGAAG
>CAZJQW010000041.1:0-5342 GCA_964548575.1 uncultured Candidatus Saccharibacteria bacterium | reverse complement strand
ATTTTCATGCGCCCATTTAATTAATGAGTGCAGGATGTATCTGAGGTTAGTCAGCGGTGATGGTTCTTTGAGAAAGAGTGTGGTGGATAACTAGTAAAAAGATTGGCGTTAAGCTGTAAAAGGTGTTTTCCCAACACTTTAACAGCAAATAACCAATCTTTTTACATTAAAAACAATATCATGAAGTGCTTTTTACTTGAAGGTCTCTTGGTTGATTCCTGGGACGTAGGCAAAGAAATCACGATTAAAGTCAGAAGTCCGAGGATTTTTGCTAGGTGTCCCGAGTGTCTAGAATCCACGAAAAAAATTCATGATTACAAATACCGTCTGATTAAGCACAAAAAGTTCAACGGAAAGAATATCTTGCTCAAACTTCTGGTCAGACGATTCCGGTGTCCATGTCATCCACGTCCCTTCACAGAGCACCATCTATCTGGAATCACCAGAAAACATCATACCGAGCATCTGGGAGATGAAGTAATACGGACTCTTTCTACTTCAAACTTTTTGGAGACTTCAAAAAGACATTCAGTCTCCATACCCACTGTTCTTGCAATTGCCAAAGAACGGCAAAAACACGTACCCCTACCCGACGGAGATTTAATTTTAAATATTGACGAGCATAGTTATCGAGGACGAGATTTGAAGACCTCTGTCGCTGCAGCAAACCTCAAAAAGATCTTGGCTGTGCTCAAGGATGATTACAAAAGGACGTTGGTCCAGTACCTAAATTCATGGCCTCTGGAAGCCAAAAACCGTGTTAAAGAGGTTTGTATTGATCTTAAGGCAACATATCTTCATGCCATCAAAGAATCTTTACCAGACGCACTAATTGTAGTCGACCGATTTCATGTCGTGAAAGAGATGAATCGACAGGTCGATGAGCTTAGAAAGATTTTGCAAATGGGTGGTACCCCATATACAAGACGAACAAACAAGATGCTTCTCCTCAAGGGAAAAGAGAATCTAACCGAAAAAAGAAAGAGGTGAATTGAAAAAGATGTTTTCGATTCAAAAGTATGAAGCCCTAAAAACAGGCCTACTTTGTAAAAGAAAAAATGCGAGAGGTATATGCTTCAGATTCTAAAAAGGAAGCTGAAAGAAAACTGGACATACTTCTTTCTCAGCTCGAATGGTATGAGGTCGGCAAGCTTGCTGAAATGAGAGATACTCTGCTCAGGTGGAGACCGTACATTCTCAATTTTTTTGAAAGCGGCACAACCAATTCTTTTCTTGAGGGGTGCCACAACAAAATGAAGTTGATTAAGAGACTGTCTTACGGTTTTCGAAACCTGGAAAATTACATTTTGCGCTTAACGCTTGCTTTCGCACCGCTATTATTCACGTCACATTTTCACACTCTTTCTTAAAGAGCCGCGGTGATAGGCGAGCGCAAATCTATGGGCCTCAGAATTTGCGTGAATTATCGCTTGTTTGTGCTCCTTTATGATCTCCGAAATGCCGATAAGCCTCGAGGCTTTGTGCCTCTCATCTTTCACAACAGCTACAACTGGTATGCTGATCCTACGAGCTTTCAAAACAGATTCGGCTGCTTTTTTGTGAGTCTCTCCCCCATCGACAGCGATGAGATCAGGATATGGCCACTCGGGATGGTTCAGTCGTCTGTTCAAGATCTCTATGAGGCCTCTCAAATCGTCATTTGCCTCGCGTGACATCTTGAATTTGCGATATTCAGAATTCGTCACTACCCCATTCACAGCAACAGACATAGCTCCGACGACATTCTGACCCGAAAGATGGGCCACATCGAAAGCTTCTATGCGAAACGTATGTGCGCCATTTTGCTTCGATCGCTTAATGAGGGAAACGTCATTGATGTGGTTCAAAGCATAGAGGAGCTTCCTCTGTTTTGCGGCGTCTTCAAATCTCATAGCTTTCGCGTCGGATTTCATATCCTTTTCAGCTGTCTTTCGCAACCTTTCGCTTTCGCCAGCGAAAAATAACTTCAAATACAAGATAGTCTTTCTATATCTTTTTTTGTCATCTTCAACACGTTTTTCTGGGGAGATTCCGAGCGAGCGATAAAATTCTTCATGCCTTGAATCAACAGATTTTTTGTCTCTAAATGGAATGATTCTTCGCAAGATCTTGAGAGCCTCTTTGATGAGAGTGATGTCTAGAAATGGCCCATAAAACGCCATGAGAGGATACGGGAGCTCGCCTGCATGACGAGCTTGGTCGAAGTCTCGGACGCGCTCGAGAAACACACGCGGCCATTCTTCGTTTGTGATGACTACATATTGAGAACTTTTGTCATCTCGCTCGGCGACGTTATAGTAGGGCTGGTACTTTTTGATGAGCGCGGATTCGAGGAAAATAGCTTCGAGCACATTGGAAGTTTCGGTATGGGTGAGCGAGACGGCTTTGGTGACCATATCGACTAGGCGCGGGCCTCGAGTAGCTATGAGGTCAGGTGAAAAGTAGCTTTTAACACGGTCTTTGAGAGAAGTTGCCCGACCGATATACAAAGGGCGCCTCAGCCTGTCTCTGAAGATATATACTCCCGGTGCATCCGGCAATGGATGTTTGTCTAGGTAAGTGCGCTTCATGTTCTATAGGTCGGACCTCTACCTCTTCAAAACCTTTTTCAAATACTCGCCCGTAAAGCTCTTGGGGTTGTTCGCAACCTCCTCTGGTGTCCCACTTGCGACGAGTTTGCCTCCTCTCTCGCCTCCATAAGGCCCAATGTCTATGACATGATCGGCATTCTTCACAAGGTCGAGATTGTGCTCGATCACAACAACAGTATTACCTTTGTCCACGAGCTTCTGTAGGATATCTATTAGCTTCTTCACGTCTTCATAATGCAAACCAACAGTCGGTTCATCCAATAGATAAATAGTTTTCTGTACGTGCGCTCGATAGAGCTCCGACGATATCTTCACTCGCTGAGCTTCTCCACCAGAGAGCGTTGTGGCGGACTGGCCGAGTTTCACGTAGCCGAGCCCCACTTCCATGAGAGTTCTCAATCTGTCTTCGACTGCTGGAATGTCTTTGAAGAAGCCGAGCGCCTCTTCTATCGTGAGTTCGAGAACTTGATGTATGTTCTTCTTCCTATAAGTTATCTCAAGAGTCTCTTTTGTGAATCGAGTTCCATTGCAGACGTCGCACTTCACATAAACAGTTGGCAAGAAATGCATCTCCACAGCTATCTCGCCGTTTCCCTCGCAAGATTCACATCGTCCGCCAGCCCTGTTGAATGAAAATCTTCCAGGTCCCCAGCCACGCGCTCTCGACTCTGCTTCAGAAGCGAACAGATCTCGAATATGAGTCCAAGCGCCTGTATATGTCGCCGGATTGGATCTAGGCGTTCTACCTATGGGTGATTGATCGATCAATATGGTTCTTCCCAAATATTCTGAGCCAGTGAAGCTATCGCAATTCACGATATCATTTGACCTATGCCTCATCTCAAATCTGGCCTGAAGATTTCTGTACAAGATCTCATACATGAATGACGATTTGCCCGAACCAGATACGCCCGTAACGACGTTCAAGCAACCCAAAGGCACATCTACGTTCATGTTTTCGATGTTAAAAGATCTGCCTCCACGTATCATGATCTTGCCTTTATTCGCTGGCCTGCGATCTTTCGGAACAGGAATGCGCTCTTCCCCGCGCAAATATGCGAGAGTCAACGAATTGCCTGTATTCTTTTTGGCCATAAGAAGATCTTCGAGGTAGCCGGAGACTACAACTTTGCCTCCATGCACCCCAGCACCAGGGCCAATGTCTATAATATAGTCAGACGAGAACATCGTATCTTCATCATGCTCGACGACGATGATAGTGTTTCCGAGGTCGCGCAAGTTCAAAAGAGTATTGATGAGACGATCATTGTCTCTCTGATGCAAACCTATTGTGGGCTCGTCGAGAACATAGAGCGCTCCGACTAGTCCAGAGCCTAGCTGTGAAGCCAGTCTGATGCGTTGAGCTTCTCCGCCAGAAAGAGTATGAGCACGTCTATCCAATGTGAGATATTCTATGCCAACATTCATCATAAATGAGAGACGGGCCATGATCTCTTTCAAAACGACTTTGGCTATCTCTTTTTCTGATTCGGTCAAATCGATCTTTTCAAAATATGGTATCGCATTTTCGATTGACATCGAAGTCACGTCGACGATGTTATGCTCACCTATACGAACATTCAAAGCTTCAGGTCGAAGACGCGCCCCTTTGCAGACTGGACAAGGCTTGTAGGAATATATACTTTCCGTTCCGAGTCCATTGCATGATTGACAGGCTCCATAAGGTGAATTGAAAGAAAAAAGTCGTGGCTCGACTTCTGGATACGAAAAGCCGTCATACGGACACATGAATTTTACGGACATGAGCGCTTCGTTCTCGGGAGTTTTGTGCAGTTCGGTTTTGACTTCTTGTGCAGTCGGATATTCGATCCTGATCAAGCCCTCTGCTTCTGCTATCGAACGCTCGAGAGCTTCCGAAAGCCTTTCTTTGGCATTGCCTTTTCGGTTTGCATCTTTGAATTCGCTCAAAAATATTTCGTCAACGAGCACGTCGATGTCGTGCTTTTTGTTCTTTTCGAGGATGATCTGATCGCGCAATTTGTGGATTTTGCCGTCTATCCTGATCCGCTCGTATCCTTTGCCGAGAAGGTCATAGAGCAACTGATAGTATTCACCCTTTCTGCCGACGACGACTGGTGCATAAATTCTAATCTTTGCTTCTGTGATATCTACTCCGAAAATCTTTTTGGCTCGTGTGGTCCTTTCTGACACTGTTTTGATGATCGTTTCCATGATCTCTTCTTTTGAGATGCGATGAATGGGGCGATTGCAGATGAGGCAATGTGGCTTGCCAACTCTAGCGTAAAGGATACGGAGATAGTCGTAAATCTCTGTGATTGTTGCTACTGTCGAACGAGGATTGTTCGAGCGGGATTTTTGATCTATAGAAATAGCTGGTGAAAGTCCGATGATCTCGTCCACATCTGGCTTTTGCATTTTGTGCAAGAATTGGCGCGCATACGCTGAGAGTGACTCGACGTACCTGCGCTGTCCCTCTGCAAAAATAGTGTCGAAGGCCAATGAAGACTTGCCTGAGCCTGAGAGTCCAGTGATCGCTATCATCGTATTTCGCGGCATCTCTACAGTGATATTTTTGAGATTGTGGGTGCGAGCATTCTTCACGATGATCTTGTCGTCGGTATCTCTATTTATCTTTTTTGAACGCTTTTTGGGGTTCATTTTGGCTTCCATGGTGCGCGGATGATAGCATAAAAATGGGTCAAAGTAAAGATGGCTTGGTAATGTGCACACACATTTGGCGGTTTTCTCCTAGAATGGAGAAATGAGCAT
>CAZJQW010000040.1:4802-5830 GCA_964548575.1 uncultured Candidatus Saccharibacteria bacterium | reverse complement strand
ATAATGATCTTGTAGCTACCGACTGCTTCACGACGAGAAATTCCCCTTTAGAGTTGAAGAACACACCTGCAAAGGCATAAGCGTGTTTGCTCGACCTAAAATATAACCTGCCCGGATTTGCTACTCGTCCTGTGTGGTCGCGTAAGCTCCAAGAATGCTGAGGGTCTGAAGTTAGGATTCCTGCCAACTTGAGAGCCTCCATCATTTGTTCCTGCTGTTCTGGAGAAGCTTTGACGAACCTTCGCCAATTGACCTCCAATGATCCGCTGAAGTTCTGTTTGATGAGATGCGGATGCATACAGAGTAACTCCTCACGATCTTTTTCTGCCTGACTTTTGGATGAGTCTAATGGTATTGACTTTAAGGGTATTATCTTTGCCATAGAGAACGGTCCTTTCCAAAACTATATTACCTGAAAACCAGCAATATGTCCATATAATGAATGACCCCACGAATTTCTTTGATTATTCTGGAGGTAAATTTTTGGGATAGAATAAGTTCATTAAAATAAGCAAATCAAATGGAAAACATAATCCAAAATCAGGGCATAGCATCATTTGGGCTTGGAACCGGAACTTTGATAGGTCTAGGCATAGCTTTCTTTATCGTCATGGTCGCGATAATCATCTTGAAAGGATATTCGCTCTGGCATGCCGCGAAAAGAGGGGAGAAGTGGTGGTTCATCGTTTTGCTTGTGATAAATACGGTTGGAATCCTCGAGCTCGTATATCTCACTTGGGTGGCAAAAGTTTGGCATAAGAAGAGCTAGATGAACATGATCACGGACAAAAAAAGGATAGAAGAGATATTCGAACGCGGAACGGTGGTCGAAGTTTTGCCGTCAAAGGAGGCTCTTGTAGCCAAACTCCTTAAAGGTGAGAGGATAAAGATCTATATTGGTTTGGATCCAACAGCAGTCTCCATACATTTGGGACATGCAAAAAATATCATGTTCCTCGAGGAGCTCCGAGAGCTCGGGCATGAAGTGATCCTCCTCTTCGGGGATTTTACGGCTCAAATAGGAGACC
>CAZJQW010000040.1:0-4780 GCA_964548575.1 uncultured Candidatus Saccharibacteria bacterium | reverse complement strand
TCAGCACGAAAACAGCTCACTTTCGATCAAGTCAAAGAGAATGTCAAAGGCTGGGTGGACCAAGTCAGACCGCTTTTGAATTTTGACGACAAAGAAAACCCCGCGCAGATCAAATACAACAGCGAGTGGCTATCCAAGCTCAACTTTGGAGACGTTCTCAATCTCGCTTCCAATTTTACTGTCCAACAGATGCTCGAAAGAGATATGTTCGAGAAGAGGCTCAAGGAAAATGTTCCGATACACGTCCACGAATTCATGTATCCTCTCATGCAAGGCTATGACAGCGTAGCTATGGATGTAGACGCTGAGCTCTGCGGAACAGATCAGATATTCAACGCCATGGCTGGTCGAGTCCTCCAGAAAAGATTCCACGACAAGGACAAATTTGTGATCGCAGTCAACTTGATCGCAAATCCCAAAACAGGCGAGCTCATGTCAAAATCAAACGGCACTGGTGTATTTGTGAATTCGACCCCAGTAGATCTGTTCGGATCCATCATGGCTCTCCCAGATCCGATGATCGACCCTCTATTCTTGAACTGTACGAGGATTCCTCTGGCAGAAAAAGACTCCATACTTGCTCTCGGACCCCGTTTGGCAAAAGCCAAGATCGCATTTGATATTGTCAAGAGATTCCATGGCGAAAAAGTCGCGATGGAGGCGGAACAAGCTTTTGAAAAAACTTTTTCGAAAGGCGGATTGCCAGACGAAATAGAAGAAGTTTCACTTCGCGACAAAAATCTTCCCGAAGCTCTTATTGAGGCAGGTATAGTTCCGTCAAAGGCAGAGTGGCGAAGGCTCGTCCTAGACGGTGCAGTGAAAAATGAAGTGGATGAGAAGATAACTGACCCATTTTTCAAGCCTGAAAAAGATATGATCTTGAAGATAGGGAAGAGAAGATTTGTGAAGGTTATTGTCTAGCCAAATAATTTGCTTACAAATCGAGGAGCGTATCCAACAATGAGTAAAAAAAGAGCCGCCGTGCTCTTTTTTAGTGGGCGATAGCGAGTCCCAAGGTGTGGACAGCTCCAGAATCAGTTAGAGTACTTTTCGCGTCTCTCATTGTGCTTCCTGTTGTTATCACATCATCAACCACGATGAAAAGAGTGGAGTCCAACGCGTACGATCGGAGGTCTCCTTGAATAGAGAACAGGCCTTTGGCATCCGATTCTCTCTCGTCTTTGCTTTTCAGAGTTTGTCGCCCAAGGTGTCGAGTCCTGATCAGTAGGTCGTACTTGAATGAAGCCCTGTTTTGAAATTCATGAAGGTCGAGTTTTTGTACTTCATGTAAAATGAGTTCGCACTGGTTGTAGCCTCTCTCTTTCCTGCGTTTCTTGGTGATAGGCATAGGCAAAATGACTATTTCCTTGTTACATGTTCGTGATATTTCTATGAGCTTACTGTGCAGGCAAAAGCCAGCAATCTCGGCTGAATGGATGCATCTTTTGTATTTGATATTCCAAACTATAGTTTGCGCCAAGTCATCTTTGTAGGCAAAAATAGCCTGACAATCCTGTACTGGACACTGTGGAGCTTTCTTGATCATACAATGTGCGTCACTCGGTTGAAGATTACGGATGAGAAGCTCGCTTTTATTCACGGGAAACATGGTGTCGAGTATGTTCCTTATGAGTTTTTTGAACATCCCCATATCATATTTGGCAAACCTCAATTCCACATCAATTCTCGATAAAATAGTGATATAATCTCACCATGTCCTTATTGTCTTCATTCTTCAGCAAAGAGACGAGCGTTTTGGGTATAGACATCGGGTCTTCGGCTATCAAAGTTGTACAAATCAAAAAGAAAAGAGGACGAGCCGTTCTCGAGACCTATGGCGAGCTCGCTTTGGGTCCTTATGCTGGTACAGAGATAGGCCGAGCGGTATCCCTTCCAAGAGAAAAGCTTATCGAAGCCATAAAAGATATTTTGAAGGAAGCCAAAGTCAATACTCAGACTTGCGGTGCGGCACTTCCATTGTCTGCGAGTCTCATTTCTTTCATCACTATCCCTCCAGTTCCAGACAAACAAGTGGCTGATATCATAAATCTCGAGGCCAGAAAATATATTCCAGTCCCTTTGAATGAAGTATTGCTAGACTTCTCTATCATTCCAAAAGAAGAGTCCTATGTCGCCGAAGACGAAACTGCCAAACCAGAAAAGGCCAGCAAAGATGTTTTGGTAGTCGCTATTCACAACGACTATATCACAGACTATCAGGCTATCATGCAGGGGAGCGGGCTTTCGCCCAATTTCTATGAGATAGAGATATTCAGCTCCATACGCGCGGTCGTCGATCAAGGCGTGACGACCAATATGATAGTAGATATGGGAGCGAGGACCACGAAACTTTATATCGTCGAAAGAGGGATGCTCCGATCATCCCATATCATCAACAAGGGGAGCCAAGACATCACACTCGCGTTGTCGAAGGCACTTTCGATACCGGTCGCCGAGGCTGAGACCATGAAGCGAACATTTGGCTTGAAAGGAGGACCAGAATACAAAGAGCTGACTGAGATCATCACGGTCAACCTAGATTATATATTCTACGAATCCAACGCCGTTTTGCTCAATTTCCAGAAGAAATATTCAAAGAATATAAACAAAGTTATTCTGACAGGTGGGGGAGTTCTTCTCAAAGGTTTTACTGACTTGGCCAAAATAAGCTTTCAGACAGAAGTTTTCTTTGCGGATCCTTTCGGCAAGCTTGAGACTCCAGCTTTTATGGCAGACAAGAATGCCAACAATGGTCCAGAATTCGCCGTTGCGATAGGTGCCGCTCTAAGGAGACTTTCCGAAATAGAGTAAAGGTTATACACAGCGCTTGTTTTTTGTTTTGTTGTTATAATAATCAGGAATATGGAACCCAAATTCCAAACTTCTTTTATACCAAAGAAACCTGTCGTAGGATCGGTATCCTCGACACTGCCTAGGTTAGCCCCCCAACCCAAGAGTATATTCATGACTTTAGGCGTTCTATTTTTTGTCTTATCTCTTTTGTCAGCTGCTGGAGCATACGGCTGGAAGCTATATCTCGTCAAAGCTCAAAAAGACTTCCAAGTCGACCTTGCCAATCGTGAGAAGCAGTTCAACATCGTCGAAATAGAGCAACTCAAAAAGATCAACTACCAAATCGACACAGCAAATAGACTCCTGAAATCTCACTTGTCGGCTTCACAAGTATTCGACATCATATCCAAATTTACGATTGAAAAGGTCCGATTCCTTTCGCTGGAACTAGACAACAAATCCGAAGGATCCATTCACATAAGCCTATCTGGAGAAGGTACGAATCTATTTGCTCTTGCTTTTCAGTCTCAGGTTCTAGGAAATCTAGACCAATATAATCTTCGCGGTTACCTCAAAAACCCGATCATGTCAGATCCTACGAAACAGCTCGATGGCACTTATTCGTTCAACTTTCAGGCAGAGATCGACCGTGCGATTCTTTCTTATATGAATTCAATAAATAGCACGGCCGACGAAATCCCGAGTGGTGAAGAGGGAGAAGGTGGCGAAGAAGAAACCCCATAAATTCATGAATAAAAACCTTATTGCAACGATACTCATAGTTCTCGCGATAGTGGCTTATTTTACAGTCACTGAGAAGATTCTCGACGATGCCAAGGCTGTAAAAGCCGTCAACGATCGCTATGTCGCAGCCATAAACAGCGCTAAAAAACTCATCGCAGTTCGAGACAAAGTCAGACTCGACTATACAAACCTTTCAGACAATAACCGTGACCGTCTCGCAAAGATGATCCCTGGCTCGATAGATAATATTCGACTTTTGATCGACATGGAAAGCATAGCCAAAAGCAGAGGACTTACGCTCAAAGACCTCAAAGCCACAGCCAACGAGTCAAAGTCAGACACAACAAGCGCATCTGATGATTCTGGCATGTTACCTGAAGGAGCTCCACAGCAACTCGCTGAGCCTGTTTTGGATACAGTGAACATATCATTTGGAGTAACAGCATCATACGATACATTCCAAGATCTCATGAGAGACTTGGAAGCCAACTTGCGCCTCATGGACGTCACATCTCTATCAGTCAAAGCTTCCGATACGAACTTCTATGACTTTACAGTGGAGCTAAAGACCTATTGGTTACGCCAAAAATAACATGCAACAAAAATCATCAACAAAATCAATACTGATAGTTGTGGGAGTTTTATTGGTTTTTGCGATTGGTTACTTCTATTTCCAAGGTGGCAGACCTGTCGACAATGATCTCATCCAAGAAGTCTCTCAGAACGACGATGTTGCAGCTAGGGTAGTCTCTCTACTCAATCAGATAGAGTCACTCAGGATAGACGCTAGTTTCTTTGAAGATGAGGCATATCAGACACTCATAGATCATACTCAAGACATACCTCCAGTACCGGTTAGCCGTCCAAATCCTTTCGCGCCTTTGCCCGGATCAGTACCAGTACCTAGACCAACAAGTAGACGCTAAAAATCAATATGTCAGTCCTCGATATTCTTCTCTCAAAGAATCTGATCGCCAAGGATGACATTCGCGAGGTCAGAAAGCAGACTTCGGCGGGTGTTCCATTGGAAGAAGCCCTTCTTGCAAAGGGTGTTAAGCCTGAGGACATTGCTGTTGCTCGTGGCGAATATCTGAATATACCAGTTCGATCGCTTGTCGGCGTGCAGGTTCCATTTGAAGCGCTCGAATATATCCCCGAGGAGTCCGCTAGACACTATGAGTTCGCTCCAATTGGCCTAAGCGACAGTACTCTCGAAGTTGGAATAGTTGACCCTGACAATATG
>CAZJQW010000039.1:0-6022 GCA_964548575.1 uncultured Candidatus Saccharibacteria bacterium | reverse complement strand
GTCATGAAGTTATTATAACTTAAACTATGGGGGGGAATGGGAAAGGTGGGGATAAGTCATTTTTCCATTTTCTATTTTCCGTTTTCTACTCTACACCACCTCACACACTCCACTCACACACGCAAGCTCCTTCTTCAAGTCCGTCTCATTCTGCTTCTCATAGGTGATGATCTTGGAATAGTCTACGTGCTCCATTCTCTTTGATAGTTCCTTGTAAGTCTTCTCATCTATAGATTCATATGGAGCAAGCTTGTAAACCATGTCTTCTCGAGGCAAGAATGAAAGGCCACCTACTATATCCCAATTTTTGTATACCCAGTTCGCAACCTCTATCCACTCGTTATTTCCGACAGAAATAGTGACAGAAGGATTGTGCTCAGTATAGTTCTCCTTGACCATCTTCCAAAACTCCAATTGCTCTATACCGCTCAGGTCATCTCGGAATATAGATCCACTTGGAGCCTTCACTGGAAATTCTAGGACGTAAGTAGTCGCATTTTCGGCATTTTGTCCAACTTCTGGGTGAAATGGTACTCCCTGATCCTTGAGCATCTTGAACAAAGCATCAGTTGCAGAGATACGGATACGACGGATATAGAACTTGGAATGTCTAGGATGCATGCCCGAAGCACAATCTACAGTCTGCGACACAGTTCCCGAGGGCTTCACACAAGTGATAGCTGTGGATTCATTGATGCCAAACCTCTTGGCGTATTCTTTGTTGACCTTTATGGCTTCATTTTTGAGCTTCTTTAGGACTTCTGGCTTGCGGACAGCTGGGCAATCCCATTGACCGGTTATAGAAACTCCGAGAAGGCGCTCCTTTTCGCAATTGTCCTTCCACTGCTTTGAAAGATAGCCAAAATTCGTGAGAGTAGACTGATATGTTCCAATGATCGTGGCTATTTTGATCTTTTTCAACAAGGATTTCTCATCGTCCTCGGCGCGAGCGACTACTTCGGAAAGATTGCAAAACTGTTTTGACTGGAGGATGATCTCTCCGCAAGGATTTGTGCCGATAGGACCCACTATGTGGTTGCCTGATGGGTCAAAATAGCCCTTGTAGCTCTTCAAGACCTTGATCCTGCGCTCAGGCAAAGTCGAAGCTAGCGATCCGCGATTGAATATGCCTCTTTCACCTGACCTGCTTTCGACCAAGGCCATCCACTCCTTCAAGAATTCTTCATTTGTGGGTTTGTTGATATAGACAGCAGAATTGTTAGCAAGCATCCTATGAGGATGAGTCATGTAGAAAGCGCCCTTCTTTGCATCGCGGACCTGCTCATCTCCGAGGTCAGAGAGAGATATCATGGCACTCCTCCTCACACCTCCTGAAACTACGCAGTCGCCGATCATGCATAGAATGTCGTGCAGATCTATGGTCCTCAACCTTTTACCTTGCCTTGCGAGCATGATCTGCCTAGTGAATGAAAGCAGTCTTTGCAATGGTGCTGGTCCAGATGACTTGCCTCCCATGGTTTTCAAACGAGCTCCTTCAGGTCTAAGAAGAGAGAAATCGAAATCTATATCCTTACCGACGCTCCAAGTCTTCATGCCTGTTGCCAGAGAATCCGCCCAACCTTCTTTGCTATCTGGGATAACAAATGTTGGAAGCTTCTCGCCTGATTGCATCTCGATCTGGGGGAACTTTTCCACATTCGTGCTTTCGACTGACCAGCCAGCTCCTGCTCCGCACATAGAAATGTACATGACTTCTGCCAGATCCTGAAAGGACTCTGGAGCTATGAATGAGCAATTGTATGCGCAAACGTTCGTGGCTCTAGCAGGTTTGCCGGCAAATTGGAACAAGCGCATGGAGGGCATAGCCTGTTGATTCAAGATGAACTCTCTAACCTCCTTGTATTCACTGTCCTTGAGTTTGTTGCCGAGGTTCTCTCTCATGAATGACAAATAACGATCAACCGTCTCAATATAAGTCTCTCGCCTGTTCTCTTCGTCTATCCAGCGGGAATACGAGCGATAATACACAAATTCACCCAGAGCGTTTCGGAAATATGAACGTGAATCTGCCGCCAACTTTCTGACGTTCTCAGGGACTTCAAGGCCCTTGGCTCTTATCTTTGCTCTTTCTTCTCGATATAGAACATAGTGCTTGGCTGTCTTTACATAGTCAGAGCGCATGAGCTCTGCCTCTACGATATCCTGTATACCTTCGACTGTCGGAATGAAGTTGGAAAATTTCTTTTTTATGCGGACTAGTTCTGCATAGACCTGACCAGCCACAATCTCGGCTTCCTCCATCGATCCTTCATGCACTGTATTCATGCCCTTCCAAATAGCGTTTACGATCTTTACTAGGTCAAATGGCAATATTCGACCGTCTCTCTTGATAATTGTGGGGATGGAAGGGGCCTTACCCGCTCCTCCAGTAGCGGATTTTTTCTTCTTTGGCATGTGGGTGCGCAGGCGGCTGCGCGCAATGCTAAATTCTAATAAATTGTTCTCGCAATCGAACTTATCGTTCTTTACTCACATTCTACATCGAGCTCCTACGAGTCGTCTGTGGATAAGTGAAATTTTTTTAGTTATGTCACATATTTTCTCCTATTGTCAGTACTCTCTAGAATGATAAAGCGGTGCCTGTTGCTATTTTGAACTCATCCGATGCGCCTGAATTTAGCTCTAGAACATACTTTACGTCATTTGGGGGATAAAAAAGCTCGGGAGTGAATTCATTGTATGTATCTGGAGAGATATTTTTGTGTATCCCTATCACTTTCTTGCTTTCATCTACCCATACTATGTCAATTGGAAACTTCATGCCCTTCATGTAGAAGCCGTATCGCGAAGAAACAGGAAATATAAACAGCATGCCCTGATCTAGGGCCAATAAATCTCTTTCTCCAAGGCCTTTTGCGCGCTCATGTTCATCGTCTGCGACAAAAGCGTCGATAGTAGTGCTCCCAACAGTGACTGGGATGCTCGGGAGGTCCTTTATATTCCCAACCTCTGGGGCGCTCACATTATTGCTCTCACCGCTCTGTTCATTTATTTCGATCTTTGGCAATGCTCCAGAGTCGATGATCAGTTTGATAAAATAAACTGCGACTATAATGCTCACCAAGATCACAACAAATGCGAAAAGTCTCTTGAAGATCATCTTCTTATAAATTTTTTAAAGTAAATAATAGACCTATGAGGATAAATACCGCACCTACCAAAAAAGATAGGTTAAAAGTTATCGCCAAGGTCCAGTTGGAGCTGTAAAAAACGAAAAACACACCGAGCAAGAGGAAAAAAACTGGTCCAGATTTCATAATAATAGTTTAATTGATAAGAGTTAGGGTTTGATTTGCTCCCTTTATACTGTTAACATTTTACCATACAAGCTAAAAATATATCCAAATGTATTCCATGAACATCTGGCCTGTCATAGTTGCTTCAGTAGTCGGGATGGGTATCGGCGCTTTGTGGTACTCCCCCTATGTCTTTGGCAAAGAATGGGTCGCTCTTTCGAATATTTCAAAGAATGACCTAGAATCCGCTCGAGCTCGCGGTATGTGGAAGCAATACGTTATACAGCTCATTGCCTATTTTGTCATGTTCTCTGTCTTTGGATTCCTTGTTTCAGCTTCAGGCACTCAAAACGTCACTGATGCCGCTTTTCTAGGAGTACTTGTTTGGCTGGGATTTGTGGTAGCAAATTCTGTAGGCGACCTCCTCTGGGCGAACAAACCCTTGAAGCTTATCATGATAAACGCTATTGGATCTTTGCTTGCACTCGTTGTAGGTGGTGCAATATTGGGTATCTGGCTTTAATCTAGAATTTCATAAAAAGATACTCACAACCAAGTCGACAATAAAGGCTGATATAATACGAGCATGTATCATAAACAGCTCGTCAACCATGCATACAAGAAGCTAAAGGAGGGTGCGAGCGCAGATTCTATAAGGTCTGAGCTCAAAGCTGACGGCTGGTCAGATGACGATATAAAAGAATCTCTCTACTACGCTTCTCACCCCAACAAGCTCATGCATTTTCCGCTTGTAAGGGCTCTGCATTCAGAGATACCGGTCGCCCTCGCTATATTCACAACTCTTGCGATCGTAGCAATTGTCGCCGGAGCTTTTTACTTTTTAGATCCTCTTCGCGATTCTTTCAAGCTTCCCATATCCGAGTCCAAAGACCTCGAATTCACTTATGGGTCAAAACCAGCTCTCCAAGACCCCGATTTTTTCCAAAAAACCAAAAATTCTTTGTTGGTTCAAGGTGTTAGTTTCATTGAAGCTGATCTATCAGCGATGCAACTGCGTGTCTACAAAGAAGGCAAAAAAACATTGGAAGTACCTATTGCGAGCAAAGGTAGAGAAGGCTCTTGGTGGGAGACGCCTGCAGGTCTATACAAGGTCAACTCCAAAGAAAGGCGGCACTTTTCCGGCATGGGACATGTTTGGATGCCTTGGAGCCTAAATTTTCAAGGGAATTTCTATATCCATGGTGAGACATATTATCCAGATGGAAGCCCGACCTCAGCGCAATTCACCGGCGGATGTATCAGGCTTTTCAATAAAGACGCCGAAAAAATTTACGATCAAGTCGAGACCGGAACTCCTATCTTGGTCTTTGAACAGAGCTTTGCGGGAGATGGATATACATACAAAAACGAAGTGGGCCCGAATATTTCAGTCGAGAGCTATATATCTGCCGACCTTCGAAATGACCATGTATTTGCGAACATGGAGACTGCAAAAGAGCTCCCCATAGCATCTCTCACAAAGCTCATGACTGCCCTCGTCGCCACTGAATATCTCAACTTGGACGGCATGGCGACTGTTCCAAAGGAAGCTATCGTTTTTACTTCAAAGCCTAGGCTGGAAGTAGGCGAAAGCTACAAGATATATCAGCTCCTATTTCCTCTTCTCATGGAATCATCGAACGAAGCCGCTGAAGCAATCGCTAGGTATTATGGAAGGCAAAATTTTATCGCCAGAATGAATGCAAAAGCGCAGTCTATCGGAATGACTCATACCAAGTTCAACGATCCATCTGGAGCTTCTTCTGCAAATGTATCTACAGTCGAAGACCTCTTCAAACTGACAAAATACATCTACAACAACAGGAGCTTTATCTTCAATATCACTTCGGGAAAGATCAAGAGCAGTGCCTATGGAACTGATGGCTTCCCCGACCTTCAAAATTTCAATTATTTTGTCCAAAATATAAACTTCTTTGGAGGCAAGAATGGCAAGACTACTGCAGCTCAAGAGACAAATGTTTCCGTCTTCGAATTGCCTGTGAATGGAGTGAAGAGGCCTATCGCTATCATTATTCTCGGATCTCAAAATGTGGAAGCTGACTCGCAAAAAATACTAGAATACACCATCAATCATTTGAGATGATCTAGCATGTAAGTGACGAAGTAAAAAGCTGATAGGACTGAGTTGCATAAGTTCAGATACATATGGCACTCCTCTTAATTGAGGATTTATGCAGGCTTTATCCACTCCAAAGCTGGCTCAGAGATCGCTCGCTGTTCTCATCCCTTACACAAAGCACGAAGATGCGTCGCTACCCTCCGCAACATGCGTTCGCTTCGAATGCAATTCCAATGCACGCTTTTTGAACTCGCTTGTATAATTGACACTTCTTTCCGTACAACTGAAGACACACACATTCTCTCTCAATTTGGCGAAATTTTCGCCAGAAAAAATTGTTCTCATGTTCTTTTGTTAATCTGCTAATTCTAACAAAAGAAAACAGCTTCGTGTCTACTAAACAGGGTACGGATCATTGCGGTGTACTCGGGTATGGTACCCATACCTCCAAGCAACATAAGGGTATTTTAGCAACTTTCGTTGAAAGTTTTTAGGGTTTGTGGGTCGGGGTCTCTTTTTTGCAAATGAGACAGGCGGGTAACAAAACAACATCGGCCTATTCGCTGGTCTGGACTTCCTACTGCTTTCGTTCTCTGTTGTGGAATCCAAATGCCAACAAATGCCAATTTTTGAGATATAATTAGGACATGACAATCGGCAACAACAAGAAACAGAAGCTGAATAT
>CAZJQW010000038.1:0-6076 GCA_964548575.1 uncultured Candidatus Saccharibacteria bacterium | reverse complement strand
ATCACATCGTAATGGTTCAAAAAATGGCATTATCCATTCATTTTTTCTGGTAAGTTGTGCCCAGACAAGAACCAATCAGGTGCAGTCTCGACTTTTTGACCTTGCTCGTCATATAGGTGTTGCTCTTGGAGAGCGCGGTGATCACTCTCTAGCTGTGAGAATTTATCAGCACTTAGAAAACCCTTGAATACCATTATTTGAGGAGGGTCAGTATCGATTTTTTCGAAAATACTATCTTCAGTCAGGTCACGATTTTTTTGTGTCATCCTATGAACTATCTTGTTGAGCAATGCATTGTGAATGGTACGGCCCTCTGCATAGTATGCTTCACCTGAATGCGAGTCGATAAGAACATAAAAACATCTGAAAGCTCGCTGATTGACCTTGGGACTAAATTGACCTTTGTGTGGGTCGTATATGATGACGTGTTCGTCGTCAATATTGACTCCAAATGATTCACAGATGTCTTGCCTTATCTGTTCGCACTCCTCAGCTTCCCTTCTAGTGTCCAAATTCTTTTCTGTGTGAACAGCTTTAAATAGAGTTTTATCGCTTTCAGGATCAATAAAGCGGACCTTCTTTTCTACGTCATTAACAATTGAAATAATTTGAGCCTTATATTTTGGAGGCTCTTTTGTCTCCGCTGATTCTATGGAAAATGTTTTTTCAGTCATATGTAAATATTAGCATTTTATAGCCTATTATCGCCAATAAAAAAGAGGCTTTCGCCCCTTCTTCCTTCTTCGCGGACTAACGCTTCGACCACTGTGGGCTCTTGCGCGCCTTCTTCAAACCGAATTTCCTGCGCTCCTTGGCTCGAGGGTCTCGCTTCATAAAGCCGAGCTTTTTCAATCTTCCACGGATCTCAGCGTCATAGACAGTGAGGGCTCTCGAAATGCCGTGCCTCATGGCTTCTGACTGAGCAGATATACCGCCCCCAACGATCTTGACAGTGACTAGAAACTTTTCGGCAGCCTTGCCGTGAGCGATGGCCTCAGTAGCGACGAGCTGATATTCCTTTACTGGAAAATATGCTTCAAGAGATTTGCCGTTGACCTCGTATCCTGCCTTCGCGGCTGGATGCAACCTCACGCGGGCGATGGCTGTCTTGCGACGTCCGACTGCTTCGAAATATTTTGTGGTGGATTTGGCTGTCATACGGTATTAAGGTTTTATGGTAAGGTTTTTTATTCGGACATCTCGCAAACGGTTGTCAGGAAGCATGCCATAGACAGCTCGTCGATAGACTTCAGTCATACCCCTCCTTGCGATGAGGTGAGCGAGAGTCTCAGTATTCAAACCTCCTCGAAAGCCGGTATAGGTCACATAAGTATCCCTATTCTTCTTGACTGCGCTCATATCGGTTTTGTCGGCATTCACGATCTCGACTTCGACTTTCGCCACTTCATTCTTTGCAAAAGAAGTAGTCTTCTTGCCCATGAGGAGAGAAGCGGCGTCTGAAGCTACGCGTCCGAGTTTCTTGCCTTGTGCATCGATGGTGTATTTCATGGTATTTATATAAATTCAATGACTGACATCGGGCTTCCGTCTAGCTCACGATTTGGGAGCTTTGTGATGCGAGTATATCCTCCCTTTCTTTCTGCATACTTTGGAGCGATAGTGTCCACGAGCTTCTTGACCTCTGGAACGCCCTGGATCTTGGTTATCAAAAGTCGGCGTGAAGCGACACTGTTCGTCTTGGCACGAGTGACGAGCTTCTCCACATAAGGCCTGAGCTCCTTGGCTTTGGCTGTTGTGGTCTTGATCTTCATGTCTCGGATAAGGTTGCGAGCCAAAGACTGCATGAGCGCATGCCTCTCGTTTGATTCTCTTCCGAATTTTCTGCCGTTTGAATGGTGTCTCATGTCAGTTCTTTAAAACCTATTATCTATTTAAGCGTTATGCCGTGCTGAGCCAATAATTTCTTGATCTCTTGCATGCCCTTTGCGCCGAGTCCGTCGACATCCATGATGTCTGACTCCTTCTTGCGAGCGAGGCCTCCAAGAGTTCTGATGTTTGCATTCGTCAGAGCCTTTGCTGTGCGAGCTGAGAAGCCGAGTGAGTCTATCCTAGTCTTCAAAAGCTCAGTGTCGATCTCCTTGCTCGAAGCTTGGGTCGCAGAATCCTCTGTAGCTTTCTCTTCCTCTACTACTGGCTCGTCTTCCTTGAAGCCGACTACGGCCTTGAGCTGGTTGATCATGAGAGTGATGGATTTTTCGAGAGCTTCGCGAGGAGATATGGTGCCGTCAGTTTCGATCACGAGGCGGAGCCTGTTGAAATCAGTCCTGTCTCCGACGCGCATGTTCTCGACTTCGTAGTTCGCCTTTTTGATAGGCGTGAATGACGCATCCAAAGTGATAGAACCTATGTCTACGCGCTCCTTCTGGAGGACTTCCTTTGAGACATATCCCAATCCTCTCTCAGCAGTGATCTCGATATCGAGCTCTGAAGACTTGTCAGTGAGCGAAGCGAGGTGAAGGTCAGGATTCAATATCTCAGCTTGGCCTGGGACTTCGATGTCCTTGGCTGTGACTTCTTTGACGCCTTTTATCTTCAAATTGAGTGTCTGAGGCTCGTCAGTGTCTATGCGGATGCGGAGCTTCTTCAAAGCAAGCAAAATAGTGATGACGTCTTCCTTGATGCCGTCGATGGCGGAGAATTCGTGCTCAACTCCTTTGATCTTGACCCTTGTGACTGCAGCACCAGGCAAAGATGAAAGAATGATTCGGCGGAGCGAGTTGCCAAGAGTATGGCCGTAACCAGGATAGAGACCGTCTATCTCGTAAGTGCCGTAAGGACCTTCTTCGCGGATCACTTTTGGCTTTGATGGAAGTACTACGTCGTATGTCATATGATTATAGGTTATAAATATAGAAGATTAATTATACATTAAATTTTCTTCTTGTCTAGCGTGTGTAGAACTCCAGCACTTGGCCGACATCAAAAAGAAGCTCTGTCATGTCTGTTTGAGGAGTCGCCGAAACCTTGATCTCCCTCTTTCCCGCATCTACGACGAGCCAATTTGGCCATTTGAAATTTTTGAACTCATCATCCAGCTTGGTGAATATAGCCTTGCCTTTGCTTCCCTCGCGGATAGTGAGGACGTCCCCTATCTTGACTTCATAAGAAGGCACTCGGACATGCTTGCCGTTTACGAGGATATGTCCATGAGAGACCATCTGCCTAGCGGCTGAGCGTGTAGGAGCAAATCCGGCTCGAACCATAACATTGTCCAATCGGCTTTCGAGCATCTGTAGGAGGTTCTTGGAGTTGTCTCCAGAAGTCTGCAAAGCTCGCTTGACGTAGTTGGTGAACTGACCTCCGCTCACGCCATAGCTGTATCGGGCTTTCTGCTTTTCGAGCATCTGCTTTCCGTATTCGCTTTTGACGCTTCGACGCCTTGTGGTCTTCACCTTGCGCTGTGAGCGCATAGCGAATTTTTGCGTCTGCGTCTTTCTGAAGACAGGCGCTCCGAGATATCGTGCTTTCTTGTATCGTGGTCCGATTTGCATGGTTTTATACGCGTCTTGGCTTCTTTGGCTTGGGGCCGTTAAATGGAACAGGCGTCATGTCCTTTATGGATGTGATCGCGATGCCCTTGCTGATAAATCCGCGGATCGCTGACTCTCGTCCGGATCCGACTCCTTTGACTACCACATCGATCTCTTTGAGCCCGATATTCTGAGCTTTGAGAGCGAGTGTTTCTCCAACCTTGGCTGCTGCGAAAGGAGTGCCCTTTTTGGCTCCTCGAAATCCAGCTCCTCCGCTCGAACCCCACATGAGAGCGTTGCCGCTTTTGTCTGTGAGCATGAGCTTGGTGTTGTTGTAAGTAGACTGGACATGCAAAATACCTGCGTCAACTCTTTTCTTTGAGGATGCGCTCAATGGCTTGGACTTTCCGTCCGTCGCCGCTGCCCCTTCTGTAGATACGATTCGCTTTTTACCCATGGTAGTTATTGTATTTCTATATATTATTTCTTCTCTTCCTTGCGTTTACCGGATCCCATAGTCTTTCGGACGTTTCCACGGACTGTTCGGGAGTTCGTCTTTGTTCTCTGTCCTCTAGCTGGTAAATGTCTAGCATGCCTAGAGCCTCTAAATGCTTTGATGTCCTTCAAGCGCTTCACATTGCCTGCGACTTCGCGCTTCAAGTCTCCCTCGATCTTGAATGACTCTACCATCTTGCGGACTGAGTTCTCTTCTTCGACTGACAGGTCCGTAGATTTGCGGCCAGCGTCTACTTTGCATGTCGCCAAAATGCTCTTGGCTCTGGAACGGCCGATGCCATAGATAGCTGTGAGGGCGATCTCTAGTCTCTTATTTTCAGGCACAGTTATTCCGAGTATACGCATATGATTGTTATATAAAATTATCCTTGGCGCTGTTTGTGCCTAGGATTGGATTTGCACGTCACATACACATATCCGCTTCTGCGGACTACCTTGCACTTTGGGCATATGCGTTTGACTGCTGCTTTGACTCGCATTTTGTATTGATTAAAGTCGTCTTGTTACTCGGGCTTTTCCGCCATACGGTTCGAGTTCTAGTTCCACTCGATCACCGATAAGAACGCGAATGCGATTCATCCGCATTTTTCCAGCAAGATAAGCCAGAATCACTTCTTTTGATTCTTCAAGCTCGATGCGGAACAGAGTATTGGGCAAAGCCTCCACTACTGTACCGATTACTGGAGTCTTGGGTTTAGGCGCTATATCCATTTCGTAAAAGGACGCTTGTCGATAATAGCAGATATGCATACAAATCGTCAAGCACCATGGTAAAATGACGGGTCATATTTAGAGGTCAGTCTTCACTACTATGTTGATTCTTTCTGGGTTCCTAGGAACTTTCGCCCATTTTGGTACCAATTCTCCAGAGCTCTGTTCTATCACGCTACTATACTCTCTAAAGACGTCTTTGGCTGCATTGGATGAAAGACCGCCAAGCCTGGCCTTGATTTCGTCTACGGGAATATGAGCGACCAAGTGAGTATCGCCTTTTAGGTTGAATATTAGGTTATTCTTTTTGGTTGGTGAAAAATCCTTGGCATTGACGATGCTAAACTTGAACTGACTAAATTCGGGATCTTCAAATCCCATATCTCCGAAAGCGGTGTCTGATTGACCACCGGTGATCTTCGAAGCGAGTTCTTTTTTCTTGAATAGGATGCCGTATAGAGTTCCCTTTTGGGAGACTATGGCTTTGTCAGTCTCATCACCGCTCAGAACCGGTTCACCCATGCTGGAGACATAGGCATTGTCGAACATGATATATCCCTCGGGAATATTTGCCTGTGCTTCAGCGAGCAATTTGGTACGAATGGAACTTGCGAGCTGTTCAGAAGTAGAAGCCAAAGATTTTGGATTTACGATCTTTTTTGTTCCAGAATATCCACCCGTAAAGGAAGAAGCGATCTTGGCGTAGACAGTGTCATATCTGGTAGTTCCCTTGTAAGCGACAATTTTGAAGTCAGAAACAGCATCTGTCGAAGGTATGTTGTACTCTTGACCAGCTTGGTCTGCTATGACCGTGGTTGTGAGCTTTCCGGGAGTAGTACCTATCATACCTGGAATGGATATCGAGCTCTCCAGCCTATAAACGAGCCCGTTGTCATTTGCTATCCTCGTTCCAGCGATCAATCTGACAGATGTTGCGCTATATGAATTGTACAAAGTGACCTTTCCTTGGGATTTGGTAGAAGTCACAGCACCATTCGTTGCAGGTATCGTTGTTGAAGCTGAACCATTCAAGGATATGAGGGCATACGTGAGACCTCCGGCTGTATCTGCCGCCTGAGATACGTAGTTGCCACTAGCAGAAAATGGAATAGCTTTGGGCTTTATGGTGAAAGATGCCTTGCTGTAATAGAAAGATGCCGCATAACCCAAACCAGCTACGCACAGGATGATGATTATGGGCACGAAGAGCCACTTCAATCTTCCCTTCTTCCTCCTTCGGGGTTCCTTGGGAGGAGGTGTGAAGCTCATCCTCTCGGGTTTGTCTTCATGTATTCTATGAATTGAAATATTGCCAAGGCTTTTTGAGGTCTCTTCTTTGGGCTTCATGTCTTCGATGC
>CAZJQW010000037.1:276-6235 GCA_964548575.1 uncultured Candidatus Saccharibacteria bacterium | reverse complement strand
GTGAAGAAGAACTACGAGATTTTCGCAGACGTTCTGGCGAAGATATAGGAGGACACGATGCTATCAGACACGATAATTCGAAGGCTTGAGGATCGGTTCGCCGCGCCGCTACAGGAGTTCCACAAACGCCGAATCGTCTTCTGGCACGACGAGGACGGCGAGTTTACCGATGCAATCGATGAACTCGTTTTACCCGGAGTGAAGGTAATAAAACTCACTGGTACGAACAATTTTGCGGTCAAGAAGTTGCTTTCATCAGAAGGTCTTTTCGGTGATTACTTGATCTACGATCCGCTGTCCTACGAGAAAGACCAACACGACGATTGGTTATTGGATATTAAGCTTTTTAGCGGCGATCCTTTTCGAGCGGACTTGGTGTCACTCCAGATGGAGGAACTGCTTGTTGAACCATCTTCTGCAATGAGAAAGACTATGAAGCTGTATGCCAAATTCTTCGACAACAAAGATCGCAAGGAGAAGTTGCGCCGCATCGGACGTACTTATCAGACACCGCTCCAATTGCATATTGATATCATGGCCGTTCTCTGCGGTTTGAACGGCGGATCGGTTCAGGATGTGATCATAGCGGTCTTGTCCTCTGGATTGGAAAAAGATAGTAACGACGCGCTCATTAATATCGAGAAGTTTGGTAACATCGACGCATTTTGGCAACTGGTTCAGAAATTTACAGGATTTGTGAACACGGACGATCGCCCGTTATCCGACTTGGCTGCGCATATCCTCGTTACCGCTCTTTCGCAGACGATGCCCGTTTCCGCATTACGCGGATTGGAGCGATTTGTTTCCGAATCTTGCAAAGCCTATTGTTATCAACTGGTGCATGAATGGCAACGCGGAGAAGGTAGCAATTCCTTAATAGAGATCTGCCATCAAGTAGAACAAGAACTCCGCCTGTCGGATCGCTTCGATAAAACAGAGATAAGTGTATTGCTGAAGAGCGATACATTCCCTGCAATCAACGAAAGCATACTCAAGCGCTATTTCACGGAGATTGGCGAGAACGTCATCAAGGTCGAGGAAATAATTTCTGCGGTAGAGAATCGCCGCACCGCTGCATGGTACACTTTGACTTCCGACTACCTCGAGAGTCTTTTCTATATTGCCATGATGCAAAAATTCTATTTGGCACATATTAGCGGCTTCCATATCGTTGAACCTGCACAAATTTGGAAGAATTACATTACGGATGCCTATGAAATGGATAGCCATTACAGACACTTTCATCTCTGTTTCGGAAGTACATTGAAAGATCCGAATAGTCTGCTGGAAGATCTACTTAAGAAATGTTCCGAAGTGGTGGAAGGCTTATATAGGGAGTGGTTTTTGAAGCAACTCACCGAATCCTGGACCAAGGCTGTAGCCGCCGATTTGGATTCGCTCGGCTATGTATCGGAGATCAATGAACAGCGCCGATTCTACAACCGCTACATCTCACCGAATGTGAGTAAAAACAATCGTGTCTTCGTGATTATCTCTGACGCTTTACGGTTTGAAGTGGCCGCCGAACTAGCCGAAGTCCTTGGACATAACACCAAAGGACAGGCAACACTCGAAGCGGTACAGGCTATTTTTCCCGGTATTACAAAGTTCGGAATGGCGGCACTGTTGCCCGGAAAAGAAGTTTCTTCAAACGAGAAGATCGAGATATTCGTCGAAGGTAAGCCCACCGCCAGCACGGTGCAACGAGGAGCGATACTGACTGCCAACAATCCGGAGAGCGTAGCCGTTACGTATAAAGATTTGCTCCAAATGAAAAAACAGGAACGACGAGATCTGGTGGCCGGCAAGGAAGTCATCTACATATACCACAACACGATCGATGCGATCGGCGATAAATCATCCACTGAGACGAAAGTATTCGAGGCATGTAACACAGCAATCGAAGAGCTGACCGCCGTCGTAAAGATCATTACGGGTGACTTAAGCGGGATCAATATCTACATAACCGCTGACCACGGCTTTCTCTATACCTATAGGCCACTGGAAGAGAGCCAGAAGATCAGCCGGCAGACCTTTGGTGGAGAGGTGCTAGAGCTTGGCCGACGCTACGCATTAACTGCAACGACCACGACCGCCGACTATTTGCTGCCGGTTAAAACAGAGCGGACGATCAGCGGTATTCCGATGAAAGGCTATGCACCACAGGACACCGTCCGCATCAAGGTACAGGGTGGCGGTGAGAACTACGTCCACGGCGGCATCAGCCTTCAGGAAATGGTCGTACCGGTCATCGTCTATAAAGGAATGCGCACAGGCTACAAAAAGTATGTCGAGGTACAGAATCCGGGACTATCGCTTATATCCGAAAGCCGGAAAGTCTCCAACTTGATGTTCTCCCTGGACTTTTTGCAGAAAGAACCCGTGGGCGACAAGGTGCAACCTTGTAACTATATGCTGTACTTCACCGACGAAGTCGGTGCGCCGATCAGTGCATTTCAACCGGTGATCGCCGATCGTACAAGTAGCAATGCTTCCGATCGTGTGTTCCGTGTACGATTTGCATTAAAGCAAAAACAATACGACCGCAATCAAATCTATCGCCTGGTCATCGCAAACGATACCGACGCGCCCGAAGAGGTCGAGTTTCGTATTGATATCGCTTTCGCTGATGACTTCGGCTTTGACCTGTAATGAACAAGGAGGATTCCAAGATGGAAGTAGAATCAACCCAGCACACACTGGATACGGATGATAAGAATGAAGTTATCAATCAGAAACTGCGTGTGCTTTTCGATGGAAAGATTGTGCGCAAAGATCTGACCAAGGCAATCAAGGAAGGTGCCAATGTACCGGTCTACGTCCTGGAGTTTTTGCTGGGGCAGTATTGCTCATCCGACGATCCGAAGATCATCGAAGAAGGCGTCGGTAACGTTAAGCGGATCCTCTCCGAAAACTTCGTGCGTCCTGACGAAGCCCAGAAAGTCTTGTCCGGCTTACGCGAGCGAGGCAGTTATACCGTCATCGACCGCATCACCGTAAACTTGAATATCAAACAAGATCGGTACGAAGCCGACTTCTCCAACCTAGGAATCCGCAACATTCCCATATCGTCGGACTACGTCTCGAAGTATGACCGTCTGCTCTGCGGCGGAATATGGTGCATCGTCGGACTTGAATATGAGTATATTGAGGAAGACAAAAAGTCAACGCCCATCCGTATTGTGAAAATGACGCCGATTCAGATGCCGCACATCGACATGGCCGAGATCAAAGAAGGTCGCCGCGCCTTCACCAAAGATGAATGGATTACAATCCTTCTGCGCTCCACAGGAATGGAGGCCGATCGCTTCACCGATCGCGAGAAGTGGCTTCAGCTCGCCCGCATGCTCCCCCTTATCGAAAACAACTTCAATCTCTGCGAACTCGGACCGCGAAGCACAGGCAAATCGCACATTTATAAAGAAATCTCGCCAAACTCCATCCTTGTATCCGGCGGACAAACCACGGTCGCGAATCTTTTCTACAATATGTCAAGCAAACAAGTCGGACTTGTAGGCCTATGGGATTGCGTCGCATTTGACGAAGTTGCCGGCATCACCTTCAAGGACAAAGACGGCGTCCAGATCATGAAAGATTATATGGCATCCGGCTCTTTCGCCCGCGGCAAAGAAGAGAAGGCCGCATATGCCTCAATGGCCTTCGTAGGCAACATCAATCAAAGTGTTGACGTCCTGCTCAAAACCTCACACCTTTTCGATCCGTTTCCGGAAGCAATGGCCTATGACACAGCCTTCCTCGATCGCATGCACTGCTATATCCCCGGTTGGGAAGTCCCCAAATATCGTCCTCAATCCTTCACAAATGATTATGGATTTATCACCGACTACCTCGCCGAATTTATGCGCGAAATGCGAAAAGAAACATTCGGAGATGTATGCGATAAATATTACCGTTTGGGAACAAATCTCAATCAACGCGACGTCATTGCGGTCCGAAAAATGGTCTCCGGCCTCACCAAACTGCTATACCCGAACGGCGAAATTACCAAAGAGGACATAAAAGAAATCCTGAACTTCGCCCTCGAAATGCGCCGCCGCGTCAAAGAACAACTCAAAAAAATTGGCGGCATGGAGTTCTACGACGTCAACTTCTCCTACATCGACAACGAGACCTTTGAAGAACACTACGTCTCGGTACCCGAACAAGGCGGCGGCAAAATAATCCCCGAAGGCATCACCAACCCCGGCAACGTCTACACCGTCTCACAGGGCAAAACCGGTATGATCGGCGTTTATCGCCTCGAGACCCAGATGCTCCCCGGAAATGGCAAATTCGAGCGCACCGGACTCGGCTCCGACCGCGACGCAAAAGAAGCCACCAACACCGCCTTCAACTACCTCAAAGCCAGCGGAAACCAAATCAGCGGTCAACTCAGCACCACCACCAAAGACTATATCATCAACTACCAGGACCTCAACGGCATCGGCATGACAAAATACCTGACTCTGCCGACCGTAATTGCACTCGCCTCGTGCGCCCTAAGCAAACCAACCCTATCAAGCCTCGCTGTTCTGGGCGAAATCAGCATCAGCGGCACGATCCTCAAGGTTGAAGAACTCGCAAGCGTCCTCCAAGTCTGCCTTGATGCCGGAGCGAAGAAGGTTCTGATACCGATAACATCTGCTGCCGAGCTCGGATCTGTTCCATCAGACCTCATTGGTGCATTTAGCTTAATATTTTACTCGACGCCGCAGGAAGCAGTTTATAAGGCGTTGGGTGTGGAGTGAGGAGAACGAGTTTGTATATAACGATGATTAGTGAGTATTCCTGTCTTGATTACTCCGGAATACTCAGATTAGTTCAAACATAATAGTAAGGAGTAGGCACTGTTAACTAAAAAGGGAATATCCAAGCCTATTTGTTGCAAACTTAATTATGATTCAACATCAACGTTCAACACGAGGAAAAGTACTGTGAGTAAAAAACATTATGGGAAATGTGCATTATGTGGAAAAGAAACAGGTTTGACTTTTGAGCACATCCCGCACCAAAAGGTATTATATTTAAACCAAGTATATGGACTCTATCTACTTCTCCGATGAAAAACTTTTAAATATTATCCACATATTGCAAAATGAAAGGAGTATATAATGCGCAAACTATTATCTAGAAGAAAAAGTGAACAAAACGGTGAAATCCCAGACATTTTTGAATATGAAATTTTTCCACAGGAGTTCCGTACACAAGTTTTTTATATCATTAATGATATTTCTGAACTATATAACGACAAAGACTTTGTTTGGAGGACTATTCGAGAATTATTTATTAGAGAAAAAGGATGGAAATGTTTGGCAAACTTACCTAATGATAGTTGTCGTGTTTTTAAAAAGGTCGAGTGTGAAAACTTTTTTCTAAATACAAGCAATACGGATTTTCTTGACTACATGGATTTTTCTTTTGGCGTTTTTGACATAGCATTACGTGATAATTACTCGGCTAAGGTGAATGGTACTATTTCTAAAAATATTGACCAAGCAATAGCTGAACTAAACGAGAGACTCAAATATCATAATCTCGGATACGAATTTATTAATGGAGAGCTAGTACGAATTGATTGTAGTGTTATACATCAGGAAGCAGTTAAACCATCTCTTCAACTGTTGCACAAACTAAATTTCGCTGGTGCAAATAGCGAAATTATGGATGCTTATGCATCTCGGAGAACAGGTGATAACAAAAAAGCTATAGCAGAAGCAAATAAGTCATTTGAAAGCACTATGAAGGCAATCTGTGATGGTATGGGATATACATACAACCCCACTAAAGATACTGCGAGAGACTTGATTAAAATATTGGAAGATAATCAATTTTACCCAACATACCTAGGTTCACATATTTCAGGCATTCGTATCACACTTGAAAGCGGTGCACCAACAGTGCGAAATAAAACTTCCGGACATGGCCAGGGTATTACAATAGTACCAATTCCTGATGAATA
>CAZJQW010000037.1:0-243 GCA_964548575.1 uncultured Candidatus Saccharibacteria bacterium | reverse complement strand
GCTCCCCCCCCAAAAGCGGTCCGGATTCAAATCCGCCACGAGCTTCTTAAGCTTTGCGCTCTTCTCTTTGAGTTGCTTGAGCTTTTTAATTTTGTTGCCCACTCCTTCTTCTTGATTTTACCTTTTTTCTAGCATTGAGAGTGAAATATATTTTTAGAATGAAAGACACGACCAATCACTCACATCTTGACGAAATGAAACCAGTGGGGTAGTCTGATGGTTAAGAGGATGCGCGTGATATGC
>CAZJQW010000036.1:5697-6251 GCA_964548575.1 uncultured Candidatus Saccharibacteria bacterium | reverse complement strand
GTACGCAGATCGAATTGAAGTATACTCAGAGAATATCTTGACCCGCCAAATTCGTTTGGTGGGTCTTTTTTTGTATGTTTCGTAATACACAGTTAATGTAGATAATAATTAGCCGTACAAGGTATAATATACACATGGAAGGATCCCCCCAATTTCTGTCAGGACTATCAGGTTTCTTATCTCACCCTCTTACTGTTTGGGGATTCCTATTTTTGGGACTCTTCTTATTTGTTATAAGTACGATCATTCTTGAATTTCACTGGCAAAAATATGGCAAGCATGTTTCAGGGATCATCTCTCTTCGAGTCGCTTATTATCTTGGAGCGATCCCATTATTAGTACTGCTAATAGCCTCAGTGGCCGTGATCAAATGACCGAAGATTCCCTATCGCTCGCTGGTGACGAGACATTGATACATGATGCTAGAAAGCATTGGTTCATGATCGCAACTTCAATAGCTTGGATAGTTTTTGCTATGTTACTGCCACTCGCTATATATATCTCACTTCTTTATATAGGTCCGAGTATCGCCATGAACCTTATAGAGAGCACTC
>CAZJQW010000036.1:5189-5687 GCA_964548575.1 uncultured Candidatus Saccharibacteria bacterium | reverse complement strand
GAATTTTAAACTAGGTCATTATGATCAAGCATCATTTCTGTTGATTCATATCATATCCTTTCTGTTCCTGTCATATTTTTATTTTATGCTCTTTGGCTTCTCATCTGCTGGACTGTATCATTTGCAGTCATCACTGACTACATGCTCGATGTGGTTCGCATTACCGACAAGAGAGTCATCGATGTAGATCAAAAAGGCTTTTTCAATAGAAACATTGCAACTATAAGACTCGAAGATATCCAAGATGTCACCATTCAAAGCTCTGGAATATTTGCCACTTTGCTCGGTTTTAGCGATCTCAATATCCAGTCAGCCGGACATCTCAATGAGTTCATAGTGAGAGGCCTCAAAGACCCCGAACAGATACGTAGCACGATTCTAGAGATGCACGAAAAAGTCGAGGTCGCTCCCAAGAAGGTTTCCTTCTAAATTCCTTTTAAGATAAGAGGCTCTAGCAAAATTATTGTTCCAGAGAATATTCTAGCTGTTTTCTATCTA
>CAZJQW010000036.1:0-5179 GCA_964548575.1 uncultured Candidatus Saccharibacteria bacterium | reverse complement strand
CGGCAGATACGACTTTGAATGATATCTCGTCTCCAAGCCTAAATCTTTTTTTCGTCTTCTCTCCTATCATCGAATAAGTCTTTTCGTCAAAATTGAAGTAGTCTTGTCCAAGATTTCTGACAGGTATGAGCCCTTCTGACTTTGATTCTTTTTCTTCTATGTATATGCCCCATTTTGTCACTCCAGATATAACGCCTTTGAATGACATGCCTATCTTGTCGCTCATGTATTCGACTTGTTTGAGCTTCTTCGATGCGCGCTCGGCTTCGGCTGCGTCTATCTCTCTCATCGTAGACCTTTCTGCTATGTTTTGAAATTGTTGAAAATCTCTGTCTCCCATCTTTCCTTCCTCTATATGGTTCGCCAAAATACGATGCACCAAAAGATCGGGATATCTCCTAATGGGCGAAGTAAAGTGCGTATAGAACTCGAATGCCAGACCGAAGTGTCCGAGGTTCTTTGTAGAATATACGGCCTTTTGCATCGATCTGATCGCAGCTGTCCGGATCAGAGCTTCATGAGGAGTATCCTCGATCTGATCCAAAAGATCATTCAAGTCTCTAGCCGTGACAACCCCATCTTTCGTCTTCAATGTGTATCCCAGAGCTTTTGCAAATGCTTCTAGATTTTTGATCCTGTCTCTGTCAGGAGTCTCATGGATTCGGTATATCGATGCGGCGTTTCTACCCATTTTTTTCATCGACTTGGTGATGAACTCGGCGACCTCGCGATTTGCGAGAAGCATATATTCCTCAACCAGCTTGTGAGTGTCGAGTCGTTCGTACTTGTACACCTCGACGGGCTTTCCTGTGGAATCAAGCCTAAATTTGACCTCATCTTGCTCAAATTCGATGGCTCCAGCTTTGAATTTCTTCTTCTGCAATGCTTTTGCAATCTGATTTAGCTTTGTAAGAGTCTGCCTGTGGACCATGGCTTCCTCTGCAGTTACGGCTTTTTGGATATTATTTGAATAAGCCTCAACCTTTTTTGCATCACCATCGATGACCGCTTGCGCAGTCTCATATGTGAAGCGGTGGTCAGAGTTTATCGTGGTGCGACCAAACCATCTCGAATGCACATTGGCTCTATCATCCATGACAAAAACGGCCGAAAAAGCAAACTTGTCTTCATGAGGATTTAAGCTGCAAATATCATTCGAGAGAGCTTCAGGAAGCATGGGAATAGTTCGGTCGACTAAATATACTGAGCATCCACGCTTGAGGGCTTCTAGGTCGAGCTTTGAGCCAGGCCTCACGAAATATGAGACATCAGCGATATGGACACCTATTTCATAGAGTTCGGATTGACCACCAAAGCTCATAGATTCATCTGGTCCAAGCGATCGGAATGATATAGCGTCGTCAAAGTCCTTTGCATCATACGGATCAATCGTAAAAGTCAGAGTCTTTCGCATGTCCTTGCGTTTGAATGCCACTTTTTCTGCATCATTCACAAACGAGCTCCTGATCCTTTCCGCTTCTGCATCGACTTCTTTGGGAAATGTGGATTCAAATCCGGACTCGAGAACGATAGATTCCATCTCGGCATTATGTTCTCCCTTTTTTCCTATTAGCTTCATGATCTCACCTTGAGGCAAAGAAGATGGATTGGACCAATCAATAAATCTGACCCAAACTTTTGACCCGACTTCTACTTCTTCTGGCACTTTGTCGATAGATATGTTGACGTACATTTTATTGTCGTCAGCAATTACGAAAAACTTCTCGCCCTTTTGTGAAATAGAGCCAACGAAAGTGGACCTGGCACGTTCGAGCACTTTTGTGACCCTTCCAGCTCTTTCACCTACAGTTCTGCCTCCTGCTTTCAATAGTTCAACTTCGACTCTATCGCCGTTCAGTCCTGTATTCAGATTTCCTCGTTCGATGTATATGGACTTTTTATTCTCTGGAATATCCACAAAACCAACGCCTTTTGCAGTCGTCGTAAGTTCACCAATAATCGTTATGGCTTTCTTCGGATCTCCTCGTCTCATATTTTCATGCCTATTTCTCTTTTGTCTTCTTTCTGAGATACCATGCCTATTGTGAGTTTTCCTTTTGTCTTTCATTTTGTTGACTATATCACACTTTTCTGATAAGTTCAAATAAAATTGAACTTTAAAAGGAAATATGAGCAAAAAAGCATCTGTTAGCCAAGAATACCACTGGTACATTCACCCTTTGGACAGCTATACAAATGGTGTAATAGCCAAGAGACTAGATATTACAGCAGAGAAGCCGGCCAACAACAAAAAAGGCACTCCCAATCTGTGGGAATGTGACCGTGCACTGGTTGAGGAAATGAAGAGAAACGCGAGCCATTGCAATTTGAAATTCCAGGTTTACTGGTGTCGTGGCAGGTACGGCAAGATCAGCAAGTGCCCCTTTGACTAGATCTCGACATTAGAATAATTCAAGCGTCATACGAAAGTAGGCGCTTTTTTTATTACCATTTTCGCTATATAATTAGCCACATGACTTCTACCCACACCTACAAGGGCATCGTTTGGCTCGATTTGGTCACACCTTCTGAAGATGAGATATCCAACATCATTAAAAGATACGACTTGCATCCATTAGTTGGAGAGGAGTTGAAAAGCGAGAATACCTTGGCCAAGATAAGCGCCTATGATGACTACATGCTTGTGGTGCTCCGTCTTCCTATTCGCAAGCGCACAGAAAACGGCTTCATAATAGAAGATCGAGAAGTAGATTTTGTTATCGGAAAGAACTTTCTCATAACATGCAGGTCAGGAGGAGTCGAGCAGTTGGAATATTTTGCCAAGATCTTCGAAGCCAACGCTATCCTCAACAAGGATGAAAAGATCGAGCACGGCGGATATCTTTTTTATTACATGGTCAAGCGCATATATTCAGGAATGATCGAGGATCTCACAAATATTAGAGACGCTCTCATCACTACCGAAAGCCGTATCTATACAGGTGACGAAAGAAAAATGGTTGAGGTGCTCTCCAGCCTTTCGAGAGAGCTCATAGATATCAAACAGACAGTGAGGATTCACCACGATGTCTGGGACGACCTTGTGGCTCATGCAGACAAAACACTCTTTGGAGGCAAGTTCACTGCATACATCCGTGATATTCGAGACCAGTTCAACTCCATACACGAACATATTGTCAATGCGCGCGAGCTCTTGGCAGATCTACGAGAGACAAACGATTCGTTGCTTACCACGAAGCAAAACGAAACAATAAAAGTTTTGACTCTTATGGCTTTTGTCACATTCCCGCTTTCCTTGCTGGTCGCAATCTTTGCCCTTCCTTCAGAGAACGTGCCCATTATGGGTAGCCGATTTGATTGGATAACCATAGTCATCATCGTCATCGCAATAGCCGTGCTCATGTTAGCCTATTTCAAAAAGAAAAGATGGATATAAAACTTCACAATACGCTCTCGAAGAAGATGGAGACTTTTGTTCCTCTCAAAGCTGGCGAAGTCCGGATGTATAACTGCGGACCTACCGTCTATGACTATGCGCATATCGGTAACCTGCGCTCCTTTGTGATGGCAGATTCACTGAGACGCGTCTTTGAATACAACGGCTACACAGTCAAACAAGTGATGAATATAACAGATGTCGGACATCTTTCTGGAGACAACGACTTTGGCGAAGACAAGATGTCAAAAGCTTTGAAGCGCGAAGGTAAACCTTTTACATTGCAAGCGATGGTAGAGATCGGTTCTTATTATGCGAATGCTTTCCAAGAAGACCTCAAAGCACTCAACATAGAAACTCCGCACGAATTGCCTCGAGCTTCAGAGCACATAAAAGAAGACATCGAAGTCATCAACGCCTTGGAACAAAAAGGGATCGCCTACAAGATCAGTTCTGGCATGTACTTCGACATTTCAAAATTTCCAAAATACGGCGCACTTGGCCAGATATCTCTAGAAGGCCAGATCGAGGGCGCTCGAGTCGCAGTTCAAGAAGAAAAGAAAAATGCAAGAGATTTTTGTCTTTGGAAATTCGATGAAAATCTAGGGTGGGAAAGCCCTTGGGGAAAAGGTTTCCCAGGCTGGCATATAGAGTGCTCGGCCATGTCCCGAAAGTATCTTGGTCAGCCATTTGACGTACACACAGGAGGCATAGACCTCATCCCTATTCACCACAACAATGAGATCGCCCAATCTGAAGCGGCTTTTGACGAACCTCTTGCGACTTATTGGGTGCATTCCGCTTTTTTGGATATCAACAATGCCAAAATGGCAAAATCTGCCGGAACTTCGCTCGTTTTAGAGACTCTTCGAAATATGGGTATATCACCCATCGGCTATAGGTATTGGCTCCTCACAGCCAAATACAGCTCGCCAGTAAACTTCAATGAAGAGGCGGTGAAGAGCGCTCAGACAGCACTAATACGACTGCTCTCGATATATAGAGATCTGCCAGATGACGAAAATGCCAGAGTTAGTTCTGAATACGAAGAGAAGTTCCGCACATTTGTAAACGATGATCTGAACACTCCAAAGGCTATAGCTCTTGTATGGGATATGATCAAAGACAATAATGTGAGCGACATAGACAAAAAAGCGACTTTGAATAAGTTCGACGAAGTTTTTGGTTTTAACATTTCATCTCTGCCAGCTCAATCTCAAGAAAACACTCCTCAGGAGATCCTAGCTTTGGCCGAAGCCAGAGAACAGGCGCGCGCCTCGAAGGACTGGGAAAAGGCGGACGCGCTTCGCAAAGAAATAGAAGACCGGGGCTATTCTGTAGAAGACAGCAAAGAAGGGATCAAGATCGTGAGGAACGACTAGCGAGCTTTGACTAGTACACCGGCTCCTTGAAGCGCATGAACTCGCGGATCTCATCTTTCATATCCGTGATCTCATCCGAGACTATCTCAGAGAATCTGTCGATCCGGCTTTCGAGATCTGCCAGTCTCGAATATATTCTGGACTCAGCTTTGTCTATGCGCTCCTCCAGCCTTTCGAAGCTTCGAGCGATGGATATAGCCACATCGTCGTTGCTCTTGTATATGATTCTCTCTACCAGTTCAATATCTTTTTGTTCTAGTGACATTTTATTGCATTAACTTTAACTTTTAATGCGCTAAGAATACTACTTGATGTTCAAATCCAAATAAAATGCAAGTGAAAACAAAATAAACTACCTCGCAGCAAGCTGACGAGGTATTAGTGGTCAAACAGCGTATGT
>CAZJQW010000035.1:1101-6294 GCA_964548575.1 uncultured Candidatus Saccharibacteria bacterium | reverse complement strand
GAATTTTCATGCGCCCATTTAATTAATGAGTGCAGGATGTATCTGAGGTTAGTCATAGCTCCTACCGTAAATGCCATAATATTGTATGATGTAGCCATGATCGCTTCCCTTCGAGGAACAATAATCCATTCAGGCGACAGATATATAGTCTTGGACGTCCAAGGCGTCGGCTATAAGGTCTTCGTCACATCCGATGCATTGCATGAGTTCAAAAAAGGCTCTGAAATCTCTGTCTGGACATATTTGGCCGTGCGAGAAGATGCTATGGATCTCTACGGATTCCGCAAAGAGAAAGAGCGAGATATATTCGAGCTTCTCATCAGTGTATCAGGGATAGGTCCCAAGTCGGCTCTGAATGTCCTCTCGCTCATCTCACCCGAACAGCTCACGAGCGCCATAAGGACCGGTTCAACCGCACATTTGGTCAAAGTCTCAGGAATAGGCCGAAAAACAGCCGAAAAGATAGTCCTTGAACTTCGGGACAAGCTGGGAGGAATAGCAGAAGGTGATGAAGCTGTGGGAATGTCGAGCGATATGGATGCAATCGAAGCTTTGAAGGCACTCGGCTATGACGCAGATGATGCTCGAGAAGCTCTCAAGAAAACAGACAAAGAACTCACTGATACGGGAGCAAAAGTCAAAGCGGCTCTAAAAGTTCTAAGTTAAATAATCGTAAAAAGTTTAAAATCCTTATGACCTACCAAGAATTCGAAAACTTGCCGAAACTATATTCGATCACGTCGAAAGTAAATACAGAATAAATGTTAGACAACCTGCTATACAAAACTAAAAAAATTATACCTTCGAAATTATTCGGGCTATTTCAACCTGCATATCATTTCGCGCTCGCCTTTTTGGGAGCAGTCGTTTATAGATTCCCTTCCAAAGAGATAAAAATAATCGCCGTAACAGGTACAAAAGGAAAAAGTTCTACAGTCGAGATTATAAGTGCGATTTTCGAAGAAGCAGGATTGAAAACAGCGCTTACGAATACTATCAGGTTCAAGATCGGCGAAAGATCCGAAGAAAACCTTTTCAAGATGAGTATGCCGGGTAGGCTATTCATGCAGAGATTCCTGCGAAAAGCGGTGAACGCAAAATGCGATGTGGCAATTTTGGAGATAACATCACAAGGATCCCTTCTCAAAAGGCACTCGTTCATGGACTTGGATGCTCTCGTAGTCACAAATATCACACCCGAGCACATAGAGGCCCATGGCTCATACGAAGCTTATGTCGAAGCAAAAGTGGACATAGCTCGCGCCCTTTCCAATTCAAAGAAAAAAGACCGCACCATAATCGTGAATGCTGATGACAAAGAAAAAGAGCGTTTTCTAGCGATCAAAGCGGACAGGTACGTTACATATTCTATGGACAATGTGGCGCCTTTTGAGATCAGACCGGAAGGGCTCAAATTCACATTTGGAGGCAAGAGTGTCCACTCTCCCCTCTCAGGAGCATTCAATCTATCGAACATTGTGGCAGCTATCATCACAGCAAAATATCAAGGCATCGAAGACTCCAAGATCACAAGCGCAATCGAAAAGTTCTCGAGCATTCCTGGGCGCGTCCAAAAGATCGAGGCTGGCCAGCCATTTGCAGTGATTGTAGATTATGCTCACACACCTGATTCATTGAACAAGCTCTACTCGCACTATGCAGGCAGGAGGAAGATATGCGTTCTGGGGGGCACGGGAGGCGGGCGTGATTCTTGGAAGAGGAAAGAGATGGGAAAGATAGCAGATTCAAACTGCGCAGAGATCATCCTCACTGATGAAGACCCATATGATGAGGACCCGAACCAGATTGTGAAAGACGTTGCAGAAGGCATTGTAAACAAACAACCCAAGATCATCATGGACAGGCGCGAAGCTATTCGGGAAGCCATAAGTTCAGCAGGAGCAGATGACGTGATCCTCATCACTGGAAAAGGCACTGACCCATACGTGATGGGTCCAAATGGAACGAAAATCCCTTGGAGCGATGCAAAGGTCGCAAAAGAGGAACTTGATGTCTATCTAAACTCGATTCGATAAGCCCGCTATAAAAAGCTAGTGATCTGAGAATTTTTCATTCAAGACTTGGATGGTCTTGTCTCCAACATAACCAAACTCACCTGTTATATTATTGTTCTTCTGAAAATCTATGAGAGCTTTTTTTGTGCATGGTCCCATCTTGCCTGTCCTCGGACAATCGTTCTTTGTGCTCCCCTCTGGAGGATACAAACCATCCAATAAGAATGCTGTCTGCAGAGCATAGACGTCGATCTTGTTCTGCCTAGTTTCAGAGAGATTGCTGAACCATCTGTGAGGCACGATCATCGTATCGAACTTTCTATTCACTGTCTTGTTGTCTCCAAAGAAATCTTGGAGACCGAGGTAAGTCTGATAGGCCATATCCTTCATCGTCTGAGTGCGAAGCTCAGGATCAGCGACTTGGGCTTCGTATATATATCCGTATTCGATGAGCATGCTCGCGGCGTTCAATGAATTGTAAGCTCCGACCGCGATGAGATCTTGATCTTCGACGATGCCCGCCATCTCCCCTTTGAGGTCGCTCACAGCATTATATTTTGTGAGCCTCTTGAATATATTATCGGCGAGAGCCTTGGTAGTCGTACTGTTGTAATATTCTTTTTCTGGAACATATATGGCCACACCGGAATATTCTCCCGGAAGATTCATATTCCGTCTTGGATAGTCATTGAGATGCAAATGCAAGACAATATCTATATCGCTTTCATTCGCCCATTTGCCTATGCCATACAATCTTCTGGCAACATCAGATGGAACTGTATTGTGTATTACACTCGCGGTCTTTGTTGTGAACTGGCCCAACCTGATCAATTCCAGAACTTCTTCTTTGTGCGCCTGTTGCCAGACTCTTATGTCTTCACATCCTTGGCTGAAATAATCCGCAAAAGTCGGATTCCATGAATATCTGTCTCTTGTTACGGTCACAACATATCGAGGATTGGTCCTTAGAAGCGATTCCAACTCATTCGCGAGCTCAGTCACCATCTCTCTTTCTTTGAGCTGGCCAAACTCTGCTCCTCCATAGGAAGGCTCATGCCCAGGTACTATGAGGATGTTCACCTTTGTTGTTCGAGCTTTTTTCGGAGTGGCATTGTACTTTGCTTGGATCTCTTCTACTGTCTTTGCTTTGTGAGAGATAACTACGGAAGCCAGCTGTTCTCCAGTATGTCCTACTCCCCTCAAAAAAGCTGTGAGTTCCTTGGGGTGATTGGCGGCCATCCATGGAGCCAAGAGGATGAGGACGACTACAAGCGTACGGAAATAATATCGCATGAGCATATTATAGCAGACCTCTTATTCACAGGCTCGAAATTTGTAGTAGTATGGTCATATGCCAGAATTACCCGAAGTCCAAACGACTGTAAATGGCCTCAAAGAGCACGTTATTGGGCTCACGGTGAAGGACGTTTGGACGAGCTACAACAGCAAATACTTCATCGGATCGAAAACTATCAAAGATCCAGCGTACTTCAAGCTATTCAAAAAAGAGATCGTGGGAAGAAAGATCATATCTGTGAGTAGGCGCGCAAAAAATATCCTAATCGAGCTCGACAAAGGTCATACTTTGCTCATTCACATGAAAATGACGGGGCATCTTCTTTTTGGAAAATATCTCTTTGCAAATAATAATTGGACTCCTCTTAAGCCAGAATCACTCAAAGATCCCTATAATAGGCACATCCGTTTTGTTATCACATTTACAAATGGTAAACATCTCGCCCTCGCTGACGTCAGAAAATTCGCAAAAGTCATTCTTGATAGAACGGAAAATATTCACAACTCTATCCACTTGAAGAGCATCGGCCCTGAGCCTCTCGATAAGGACTTCACACTGGAGCAATTTAGCTCTCGACTCGACACACGCCCGAACGCGCCCATAAAAATAGCTCTCATGGACCAGACCGTTATCGCTGGTGTTGGAAATATCTATGCGGATGAATCATTGTGGAGAGCTGGCATTCATCCTTCGAGGATTACAAAAAAAGTCTCGTCCAATGAAAGAAAGAGGATCTTTGATGCGATAAAGCAGACTCTTTCGAAAGGTATCGACTTTGGTGGCGATTCTATGTCTGACTACAGGAACATTCGAGGTGAAAAAGGTTCATTCCAAGAAAATCACCGAGCTTACAGGCGCACAGGATCCAAATGCGACAAAAGAGGATGCAAAGGGACGATCAAAAGGATTGTGATCGGGGGCAGGAGCACACACTTTTGCGACGTGCATCAGAAATAGTCCATTAGATATTTAATATTCTAAATAGAGCTATACCCGCAGAAACAGAAACATTCAAAGATTCCTTTTCCCCTTTCATAGGGATCTCTGCTATGACGTCTGACTTATGAAGAAGCGCCTTGTTCACACCTTCCACTTCATTGCCAAAAATTACTATCGCTCTGTCTTTCACTTTCACTTTTTTGTAATCAAGAGAGCCCTTTGCTTGCTCTATGGCTATGATCCTAAATTTTTCATTCTTTAGCTTTTTGATCAATTCTGAGGATGTCTTTGAATGTTCCCAAGTTACCGTTTTTTCGGCACCAAGCGAGACTTTGGCAAAATCTTTCCGTAGACGGCCAAATCTATCTATTGGGACTGGCGTTGTGCCTATACAATATATATGTGATATTCCGCAGGTTTCCGCTGTTCGGAATATGGATCCCACATTGTGTACGCTCCTTATATTATCGAGTAGCAAGCGAATATCTTTCTTTTTTGATATCATATGCCTACATTATCCAAATAATCGATAAGTATCAACATGTTATCTGTCTTTCCTTCACTTCTTTCATGGTCTCAAGTCTCTCCTCTCATTATCCGTTTGGCATTGGCTGCTGTCTTAATATATTGGGCTTACAATACTTTTTCTCTTGATAACGCAAATACTGAGCAAAAGATATTCGGTATTGTCGAAGGTTTGGCTGGATTATTGCTCATTATCGGCATTTGGACCCAAGTGGTTGCTCTTGTGATCGCTTTGGACCTTCTATACAAGATCGGTCTCAAGGTCGCCCGCAAAGAATTCCTGACAAATGGAGTAAACTACTATTTGATCCTCTTGGTCCTCGCTCTTTCTCTTTTGATCACAGGCCCTGGCATTTTCTCGATTGACTATCCGTTGTAGTTCATTTGACTAAAGCCTTTTTTGCTATTATGCTGTGA
>CAZJQW010000035.1:0-1091 GCA_964548575.1 uncultured Candidatus Saccharibacteria bacterium | reverse complement strand
GTTCGACTATGTCCAACAATCGTTCTGCACTCGGATCCAAAACCAAGCAACTGGTTCAAGTAAAATCGCTCTTTTCCCTTTGTTTGCGCCCATATCTTCGCTTCGCTACGATATAGACGCTGCGCTCAGGATAAAAGTCCAAGTCAAACTCGTTCTTTTCCCTTCGTTTGCGCCCATAGCTCAGCTGGTAGAGCAACTCCCTTTTAAGGAGTGGGTCGTTGGTTCGACTCCAACTGGGCGCACAAATAATATCTATGTGTTTTAAGACTTGCACAGGAAAACTATATGTTTCTTTGACTTGAATGTAGACTCGTGTTATCGTTATGAGCAGAACGAAGCTAATTTGTGTTGTAGCTACAGCTATAAACTCTTGAAAAATCGAGCTTTTATAGCTGTGGCTACCTTGTCGGTGGTCGCACAAATATAATAATGAAAAAAGGCGCCATGAAAAGTCTCATTACAGATGACCGCTGTATAAAAGCGTTATTACCGCTCGTAAAGGATGGCCTCATCCAAAAGGACACTTTCGTAGTGTGTGCAAGCACGATGCACTTCGATCACTGGCATATGCCTAAGATAGGATTTGTAAAGATCCTCATCAAGATGGATGGTGATATTGCAGTCATAGGAACAATAACTCTCCTTGACCATCAAAGCCCCAGCAGTGTTACATTGTACATCGAAGACATCACATATGGACTTACGGGCAACTGTGTTGCTGTTATTGTGAACACGATATGCCAACCAATAAAGCTATATCTCGACATATCCCTGAACGGCACGCTTTCAGCTACAAATGCCATGTGTGAGATGCTTCCAAATAACTCATTTCAAAACGTTTATCAACTTGAAAATGTGGCGGGATGGATTCGCAATTACGGTGTACCAAGCATTGAGCACGTCACAACACCACTTTGTTAGACAGCACAAAAATCATAAAAAGCGACATCTTTGAGGTGTCGCTCTTTTTTCATTCCACTTTCATAAAACCAATCTATTTGCTCTGCCCTACATCTCCCGGAGCCAATTCGACGCACTCCACCCATCTATAGTCGTATTGTCATAATCTATGTTCCACCAAGTATATCCGT
>CAZJQW010000034.1:0-6308 GCA_964548575.1 uncultured Candidatus Saccharibacteria bacterium | reverse complement strand
TCCACATCATCTCTCATGACATTTTTCACTGCCCCGACTCGAGCCTGAGCTTCGCTTTTGACCGGCATCTTCTTGAGCTCATCTATGTAGCCCAAAATGGAGTCGAACTCCGTGAGCAAATGCGCCTTATCTTCTTCAGTAAGCTTGATGCGCGCCAAGGTCGCGAGATGTTCGATTTCTTTGGTTGTTATCATGATGGCATATTAGCAAATGAGGTCGAACCTCTACAAGGTCCGACCTTGAATCTACAGCATTTTCAAAAATTCCTGTTCGCTAATAATAGGAACACCTAACGACCTCGCCTTATCCAACTTTGATCCTGCCCCTTCCCCAGCCACAACGAATGATGTTTTGCGCGAAACTGAGCTCGATACGTCTCCTCCATTTCTCCTCACCATGACCTGCGCATCGTCCCTATCGAGAGTCGGCAATGTCCCAGTGAATACGAACGACTTACCTTCGAACTTTTTCGCACTCACACCTATGGTTCCCTCTTCATGGATTAGGTTTACTTGCTTCAACAACCTCTTTACCAAATCTCTATTGTCGGGATCTGCGAACCAATCTGACATAGAAGAGGCCCCTATCGGTCCGACGCCTCTGATGGATTCAAAATCCGTCTCTTTGGCTTTCATCATGAAAAGTAATGCTTCTTTTGGATCCGGCTTGGCCTTTGACCTGTCTACAAAGTGCTTTGTTATGTCGTATGAGGTCTCTTCACCTACTTGAGGTATGGAAAGAGAGGACAGAAAGCGAGGCAATGTAATCGTCCTTGCAGAATCGATAGACGTGACCAGATTGTCAGCCGATTTTTCCCCGAAGCGTTCGAGATTCAACAGATCGCCTTTCTTCAATGTGAATATGTCATCATAAGTCGATACGAGCCCCGCATCGATGAGTTGATTCAAAACCTGTGGCCCAAGTCCGTCGATATCGAAACACTTCTTGGAAGTAAAATAGTGGAACTTTCTCCTTTGTTGTTCAAATGAATCCTTTGCGATACATCTCCAAGCCGCTTGTCCGGGAACTCTCTCTATCCGCCCATCTCCTCCACAAGCTGGTATATGCGATGGCCATTTGAAAGGTTTTTCCTTTCCCGATCGAAGCTCGATCACAACTCGGACTATATCTGGTATGACATCTCCCGCTTTTTGCATGACTACAGTATCGCCGATCCGCACATCGAGCCTTTTGATCTCATCTTCATTGTGGAGAGTCGCTCTCGAAACTACGGATCCAGCAACCAAAACTGGCTTCAAGATCGCCACAGGCGTGATCACTCCTGTGCGTCCGACTTGGAAGACGATATCTTCGAGAATTGTCGTCACCTGCTCCGCCGGAAACTTGTAAGCGACTCCCCAGCGTGGAGATTTTCCTGTGTATCCTAGAGTCTCCTGAATAAGTCTCGAATTGACCTTTATGACTATCCCGTCAAGTTCATAAGGCAAGTCATGTCTTTTTTTTGTCCATTCTTCATAGTATTTCTGCACTTCCTCGATGGAACCGAAGACTCGGTGGTATGAATTTGTTTTGAAGCCTAGCTTCGCGAGCAGATCCAATTCATCCGACTGCGACAATACCTTTTTCTTTATCTCACTTAGATTAGAAATACTGTCTATATCATATATAAATGAATCCAACCTTCGAGATGCTGTGATCCGAGGATCGAGTTGCCTGAGTGAGCCTGCAGCCAGATTCCTAGTGTTCGCATACAATGGCTCCTGTATTTTTTTCCTTTCTTCATTGATCCGTGCGAGGTTTTTCTTGGCCATCCAAACTTCACCCACTGCTATGATGTCGACCTGCTCTCTCAAGCCGAGCGGGATGGAGCCTATTGTCTTTATATTCTGTGTCACATCTTCCCCAACGCTCCCATCTCCTCTTGTCGCCCCTCTCGTCAATAGACCTTTTTCATAGGTCAAAACTACTTTCAATCCATCGATCTTGAGTTCCGAGCAATACTCTACTTTTTCACTGAGGCCAGCTTTGCGCATAAAGTTTCGAACCCTCTCGTCCCACTTCTTGAGCCCCTCAAGGTCGAAGACGTCATCGAATGACCACTGTGGAACAGCGTGTCTAACTTTCGCAAATTCTGTAAGCGGTGCACCTCCTACACGGTTCGTAGGGCTATCTGGTGCCTTGAGCTTGGGATATTCGGCCTCCATGCTCTCGAGCTCACGAAATAGGGAGTCGTATGCCTCATCACTTATCTCCGGCGCATCCTCGGTATGGTAAAGATTCTGGTGCCTCAAAACCGCCTTTTTGAGCTTTTCATATCTCTCACGCACGTCCAAAGGTATATCTCTCATACAGATAAATTACCATTTTTCTTAAGTTTTTAGTATATATCCAATCTGTTAGTACTTGTATTGCACGTTCACGGCACGTTCGAGAGCTCGGGGGTGATTTGCGGGGCAATTGGGCTCATCAGCGATATTATATCCTCGAGAAGTTAGTTTCATGGTCACACTGCCTGGAATGGTTTCCATATAAGGCTGTTCTTCATTTTTGCAATACCAATTTGGATCAGTCTCGTCTTTTTCATTGCGTACACAGTTTTCAGGTATAACTTCAATAGTCTGATCTGGACCTTTTTTGACATTTACCTCCACTTCAAAACACGAGTTTATTTCGTCGATAAATATTGATGGTATCACTGCTTTATACACTGTGTTACCTTCAGATATTATTGGAGCATCAAAAGCATAAGAGGTATCTTTTCCATTGCAAGCAAAAGACTTAGAATTTGTATTTATGTAATCATCAAAAAGATTATCCGAATAAGCTCTAATAGCGCACTGCAAACCACTCTCCGCCGCATAAAAAGCTTTGGTCGAATCTCGCCATACTGAGGATAGCAAGATCTGCTTGCGACTAGTCTGGATGATAAAGACAGCTATGGCCAATACCACCGAAGCCACGATTACTGAGAAGAGAAGCGTATACCCTTTTTTTGTTGAAATATTCATATTACATTCCTGCTCGAGAAGCAAAGGACATTATCTGCTGAAGTTTAATTTGATTTTGAACGGAACCTGTATTCCAAGAAACAACTACGGTTATTAGTCTGTCAGCACCTACAACGCTTGAGCGAAATTTTCTTGTAAATATAGTCGGTATCCTTGATATCCCATTATCCTTTTTATAGGTATACCCTCCGTCAGCTAAATCAGAAGAATAAAATAGAAGACAGTTTTCAAAGCCATCATTACATTTCTTTACATTGCTTCCTATTCCTTGGGCAGGATTAACATGCTTTGGTGATGCACCACAATCCGAAGTCGTACAATTAGAATCGAGTTGACTAATAATAGCTGGACTATTGTAATAAATGTCTTTTAGAAAATTAAGATATTCCATACTCTCTTGCGCCAAATAAGTAGCTATCAAAGTATTTTTTGCATCCAAAGCTGAAGTAAGTGACTTTCCGGCAATTGTAAGTGGCCCAGCGACAGCGATCATCAAGACTGTAATAGCCACCAAAGTTTCGATGATAGTAAAGCTTCTAGTTTTAGTCTGAATTTTTATCATTAATTTGGCATTCTTACTGAAACTGCTGTTTGTATGTCGAAATCTCTCCTTTCATTGACTTTTACGCCTGTATAGCCTTTCAACCTAATTTGAATGAATGAGTGGTTCGCATCCACACTAAGACCATCAGCATCGGAAACCTTCATCTCAATACCAGTGAGAGTCAAATTTGTATCATCTATAACAGATACGTATTTGTTAGCTGTTAAAGGTATTGAGTCACCACATGTCTGTTGCCTCGCCTTTTTTAACTTTAACAAACCATTTTCAGTAACTTTCATGTATGAATATATTAAATTGCATGTAACATCGTATCCCCCATCGGGATGACTTTCATCTTTGATGAATTTAGTCGCAGCAACATTTGAAGCATAGGCAATGATGCTTCCAATTCCATTCGGGCATGTCCCGCTCAAATCATCCAGGTCAATCGATGTCAAATCATCGTAGCAGGCTACTCTTGAGGACAGTCTCAACTCTCGAGATATGGACTCGAGAGCAAAACCAAGATTCGTCATGGAGTTTTGCATAGATTGAGCTTGACGATTTAGTCCGGTGATCTTCACCAGAGAAGATACCGCCACAACAGCCACAATAGAAAATATGCCCAGAGCGACGATCATCTCAAGAAGAGTGAATCCAGAATATCTTTTGCTAATTGGTTGCATTATTTGATACTTTTATCTGTCCCTCGCGGTTAATAAAAATATACTTGGAAAACTTCCTATCAGAAGATGACAAAGTTATTCTCAAATTTGTTGCTGATCTGAACGAAACATTGCCAGAAGAAAATTTACACGATAGTCGTGCATCAGGATTTGGTCTGACGAAGGTCACAAGAGCGACTCCACGCTGGCATCGAGGTGTTGTTTGATTCCAACTTGTTAATTGCTCGGTCAAAAAATGGATATCAGATATATAAATACCCTTTTTTAATATTAAGGATTTAATTCTAGTCATACCTTCTATCGCGGGTCTACTACCTAAAAAGCTCGAACTGTTATTTATAAGGAGTGAGAGTTTGTTATTGGATGCAAAATCAGGAGATATTTCAGGACTCGTACCTGCACCCAGAACTACTGAATAACCAGGACTAAAGTCACCGCCGGCCCCGAGCACGCTTATTCCATACACCTGTGCTTCTCTAAGTTGTAGGGCTATGTCGTACGCCGCATTTGTGAGCAAAGTATTCTTGTCGAAAGTATCATATTTTGCCAGCACCAAAGCCGTCATAAAAACGAATATGCTGATAGTCACCAAGAGCTCCACTAGAGTAAAGCCTGCTATGTTGAAAGATCTCTGTTGTGAAGGAAAGAACCTCTGCATGTGCATATTATACCCTGAATATGACCCGAATTAATTGGACCAACATGTTGATATCTAAGACTCGGATATTTGTGAACAGAACTATGTACATTCCCAATATGAGATATGGCCCAAAAGGTATCTCGACTCGGGATCTCAGCTTTCTATATCGTATGAGGAGATAAACTACAGAGACAAACGCCGCTATCCAAAAAGCTAGAACGAGAGCATTCACGCCCGAGTTTATACCGAGAAGCCAACCTATTCCTAATACGAGCTTTCCATCTCCTAGTCCCATCCATGTCCCCTTTGAAACTAGCCAAATGAGCACAAATGGAAGCGCCAATATCGGTCCAGCCAATAATGCCCACATGCTCGGAATATGGAACCAAGTATCCCCTCCCACGAATAGAGAGAGTATCGAAAGGCCTGCAAAGAGAAAAGCTAGATTGTCAGGAATAATCTTGTGTCGAATATCATATATGCAAATGACCATTAGCACTGCCGTGATGATCGCATACAATACAGTTTTGAATGCAAGAGAATATGTTGTCGGCGGGAAGAATAGTAGTAGAAGGATGAAAACTGCTCCAGTCGCAATCTCGACGATAGGATATTGCCAAGAGATCTTGCTCTTGCACTTTTTGCACGAGCCACGCTGGATGAGAAAGCTAAAGACTGGTATCAATTCTTTCCAAGTCAGAGTTTTTCCGCAGGACATGCACTTTGACCTCCCCCCTATTGTCACGCCTGTGTTGAATCGAAGAGAAACGACGTTCAAGAAGCTACCTATAACAAGGCCGTATACGAAGGTGAAGATATAGGCAATCGTAGGCACGGGTCTGTGAGATTATTTTGAGGTGACGCAATAATTTTGCCCATCGCACGATGGGACAGTGTTGTTGTGCCAAAATCCTCCTGTGATTTGACTTGGGGTCTTAAATCTGTCGTTTGGCAGGGTTCCCTCAAGCGAAGCCGATAAAACATAGTCAATATATTTACCGCCTGTGAAACTCACTGAAGAATATGGAAAATATCCATAAGCTGAGGTTCCATTTGGATCCGTGGGAAGAACAGATATGAACGTTTTAACTCTTATATCACCTGTACAAGTACCACCTGTACTTTGTGCTGACTCAAGTGATAATGGGAACGCAGGATACACATTGCACCTGTCAAAGAACTGCTCGAGCATAAGCTGTATTTGAGCGAGGTCAGAGATACGCTTCGTATCTCGCGCCTTTTGCCTAGGACCAGAAAGATTGGCAAGTACAATGCCTGACAAAATCGCTATTATGGCTATCACTACTAGCAATTCTATTAAAGTAAAGCCTTTGTTTTTTGGGATATTCATAGTGCGATAATTATAGCATCATATTTGTAATATTTTATCCCCAAACAAAAACCACCCCCGAGGGTGAACCGTACCCCATTTAGTGGACAGTGAAATTAAACCGCTACTTGGGCCAAAA
>CAZJQW010000033.1:0-6492 GCA_964548575.1 uncultured Candidatus Saccharibacteria bacterium | reverse complement strand
AAGAATCTGCTTTCGAAGGCTTTGGACTTTTATTGCTCATATCGAAAATATACGCTAATCTATCCGATATTGCCAATAATGTGGCAAATACGCGCCCTTAGCTCAGTTGGTAGAGCAACCCCTTTACACGGGGAAGGTCAGGAGTTCGAGTCTCTTAGGGCGCACAATGATCCACGAGGAAGCCTAAATGGCTTCCGAGTGGAGCATCATTGAGATGCCCTAAGAGACTCGAAAGACGGAGCGTGCGAGGCGAGCACGCTGAGCCGCGAGTCGGGGTCGCGAGAGTCGTGACCGAGTCTCTTAGGGCGCACAAGAATGAACATAAACAAAGCTTCTTTAGCACTCACATATCTGGTTCTTAAATTCTTCCAATACCTCAGCGGATTTGTACTGTATAAAATCTTTGGTTCAGAAAAATCATACATGATGTTTTCCATCTTAATGGTTGCAGTCTGTATTATTGCATTAGATATTATGACCAGAGCTTTTCCTAAATTACGACACTTGTACGGGGTAATATTTATTGGGTTTATGATTGCTTTTTGGTTGACAGACTTACCTTTGTTAATCGTTCTAGTCGGAATTTATTTTTATGCATTTATTGTCACTGAATCTCAAGCCTTAAGAACGATCTCTGCCAATAAACACTTGCGACAAGAAATACTTTTTGTACTTGCATTAATACCAATCGTAATTGCATACGTAATCCCTCGAGGACTCCAAGTGTCTGAGATTTTCTACGTGCTAACATGTCTGTTAGCACTACTAGCTTCGCATGGAGCAAAAAATTACAAAGAAGGTCAGGTTGTTGTATTTAAACACCCACCCATATTTTTGGGTATTTTATTTATAATCGCTTCAGGCTTTCTCTACTACGTAAGATTAGATGATGGACCGGAATCTTCTATTTATATTTCTCTTCTAGTATTACTTTTTTATTCTGGCGGAGCAATGATTATTTACATGTTTATCTACGAAAAATTCCGAACCCTAATAAAAACAGCTGACACAGGTCTCTGAGACTAAAATGGTACATTAATTGCCCTCGGGAGGAATCGAACCTCCGAGAACGGCTTATTTGTTCGTTACATTCTCTGGTCCCCTCGGGAGGAATCTCCCTCGCCTCTCGCTCACTACCCGTTCGCTCGGGCTGGGCACCGCCTCGCTGTCTCGCCCTGCTGGGCTCGACATGCTCCGGCGTTCGCCTCCTCCCCAAGAGGCGCGCAGGCGCCTCGCTCTCGGGGGACCAACTTTTCGTTCGCTTTGCTCACTCAAATTTTGTCCCCTCGGGAGGAATCGAACCTCCATCAACGGCTTAGAAGTCCGCTGTTCTATCCATTGAACTACAAGGGGGATGATACAAAATTACCACACCTACAAAATAAGTCGAATTTACATATATAAAAAAAGTAAAAGATCAATAAAAGCGAATACAGAGGAACGACACACAGACTACAAGGATGGATCCCCTGTTCCCTTGTATCCATTCAAAATGACCGCTCTTTCCAGCTTGCGAGCCTCGAAAGTTGTGTGAACTTTTTCGACGAGAGAAGCGTCGATGTCAGGAAGATTGGAACCAACTCCTGTAGGCGATAGCTCGAGCTTTTCGTCCATATTCACATATACCATGAAGCCGACAAAGATAAGCACAGCGGAAAAAATGAGAAATGTATTGAACATCAAGACCCAATCGATAAAAGCATCTCGACCGATGCGGTGATTGGGGCTCTGTTCATTCGGCGGATATGCCAAGTGAGATTTTTTGAAAAGATTTATCTTCATATTTATTGAACATTACTTGGATCGCTCGGACTGAATGAAGCGCTCGAACTAACGACATTAGATGTAGTGACAGGATTCGGAACTATAAGCCCGACGACGATATTGAAGCTGACTTGCCATTTTTTGGTTTTTTCAACTTCCGACGAAGAGAGCCTCAGGTCGCTCACAGAGATCTTGTACGGCAAAGTCTCTACAAGCTCGATGGTTCTCATAGCTGTGGCCCAAGATCCTTCGGCAGTGATGCGGGCTTTGAGAGAACCAGTCGTACCTGGGAGAGCGCTGTCCAACTTATCAGCTTCCAAGCTCGAGATGGTCGTAGTAGCTCCGGTCACATCCTTGAAGGCTTCGATATCTTCGATGAATTGAACGATCTTATTGGTCGGAACAAAATACTGAGGCAAGAGATCCATATCTGATTCTACTTTGGCAAAATTGGCGAGGTATTCCTTCTCATGATCCTTATTTTTTTCGGCCAAAAAGACTGCTTCTTTGGCAGATATATTATTGGAGATAGAATCGCCCACCCTCTTGTACATAAAAGCGTAAATCGCGCAGACTACGCAAAATACAGACAGAGCGAACAGCAGTAATAATTTGTTACTGGATGAATGTTTCATTGGATAGGGACGGTGAAATTAAGCGAAAAATCAATATTGGTGCCTTTGGCCAGTTCAGACAGGGGCAATTCAGATTTACTGCCGGGGATCTCACTCTCAATTCTTTGTTTGAAGGCAAGCAGAGATTCGCGAGTCGGAGCCACTCCCCTCACCAAGACGGCCAAAGAACTTGTGGAAACGATATCAACATTCAAAGAAATTATCTTTACAGCGCCCCTATTCAGAGCAAAATTTTGGGCCCAAATAGAAAGTTTTTGATTTGCAGTGTCTTTCGTTATCTCAGAGAGGATCTTTTTGCTTTCGGTGACTCTCTTTTGAACAATAGCTAGAGTTGCAGCTTGGTTCTTTTCAATCTTCGCAAGTTCGGCTTGCGAAGCTTTTGCTTCTACAGTCGCTCTCACATAAGCTGGGAACAAAGAAACTATTCCGATCACACCAGCCAAAGAAACCACGAAGAGAAATACTATCAAGGCCCTTATGCGGTATTCCCTGCGAATCATTCTCCTTTCTTTTTGTGGAAGTAGGGTGTGATACATATCAGTTTGAGATTATAGCTAGGCCTGCGGCTGCCGCATAATCCAGAGACTCTTCCTTGTGGATAGGTGGAACATACGAATCTAGATCAAAGATATTATGCCAAGCATCAGCGACAGTTATATGCATATCAGGATCCTGGATCATTGATCTCAAGCTATCTTCAAATCGCGGTGATCCTTTGCCCACCAATATGACGCTCTTTATGGAGGACGAATTTGAATAATGAGAAGTCCAATACACTAGGACCTTGTTTATCTCCTTCATAAGCGATTCGAGATCTCTCGCATCGCTCTCATTTTCCATTCCCCAAGTGATCGTTGATGTAAAGCAGACTACACCGCCAGTCACGACATATATGCCTGTCTTTTTCTTCATCATATTTAGGATGAGCTGGGCTCCGCCTTCTTTTGCAGGAATGATGGCGCGAGCTATGGCTTTTGGAATCACCTCGAACGAGATCGGCTGGATACCCGCTTTTCTCAAAATATCTATGTAGTGCTCTATATAAGTCTTCGGTACGACAGAAACGCTCGCCCGCAATGCATTGCCAGTTAAATCAGTAGGTAGTAGATCAAAATAGAAGAGGGCATCAGGAGCACTGAGCGGAACATTCTCTTCGAGTTTGAACTCGATGTTCTGAGCTATGGCCCTCTTTTCCCTGCTCGGCACGTCCGTCTGAAAGAGATAGGCTTTTTCTTCGGGGACTGAGACTTTGACAAACGATAGGTCGTACTTCTTATCGAACTCGTGCATGAAATCGATAAAAGCCTTCTCGTCTTTTATATCTCCATTCTCGATGATTCCAGCAGGAAGCTCTGAGTCTCCGAAACGAGATATTATGGTTTGTCCACGATGATCGACCCCGTATTCCAAAAATTGAACGGAGTCATCTGAGATGTGCAAACCGGCATGGTTCATCACCATAAACTTTGGAGGCGGAAAGAGCCTATAGAAGAACGATCTCGACATGACCCAATTGTACTATAGAATAGGCTTCCTGCGAAAGAACATCTTCCTGTTCTTGAAGCCTTCCCAAATAGCAGGCGAGAATGAAACGAAGAATATGGCAAGAATGATCGGTAAAATGTATTTGTCCGGATTTGGGAAAAGTTCCCCTAGCAAATATCCGAGAAGAAGCATCCCCGAAGTCCAAATGAGCCCGCCTATGACATTATAGAAAAAGAAAGTCTTGTATCTCATCATCCCAACACCAGCCAAAATAGGAGCAAATGTCCTAACTATAGGAATAAATCGCGCGAATATTATGGTTTTTTTTCCGTATTTTTCGTAAAAAATCTGCGCCTTGGCTATATGTTTTTTGCTGAATAGCAATGATTCATCCTTTGTGAATAGCTTCGGCCCTATCTTTTTTCCAAAAGAATACCCGACATTATCTCCAGCGACAGCAGCGATAAATGTTCCAACTAATAAGAGAGGAAGCGATACATATCCTTGGGCTGCCAAAAAACAAGCGGTAAAGAGCAGTGTATCTCCCGGTAGGAAAAATCCAAAGAATGCTCCGGTTTCTAAAAAGATCACTCCGATAACACCTAGTGCCCCTAGAGTGGAAATGATTGTCTCTGGATTTATGTATTCTAGAAATGGCATTATGCTGCGCGGGTACCGGGTGGAATATCCGCATTCGGCTCTAGCAATGAAAACTTCCCTTCATCAGTGGAGACTGCAAAAAGCATTCCGTTGCTTTCGAAGCTTTTTATCGTCCTTGGCTCCAAGTTTGTGACGAACATGCAAGTCTTACCAACTAGCACCGCTGGATCTGGGTACCAGAGGGCTATACCTGAGACGATTTGCCGAGGCTTTGCATTACCAGTTTCGTCTTTTTCGGCAAAATCAACGGATAGCTTGAGTAGCTTGTCTGTTTCTGGGATTTTCTCTGCAGAAAGGATCTTTCCAGCTCTCACTTCCACTTTTTTGAATTCGTCGTAGTTGATCATGTTCGTGTTAATTGTTCTTTTCATTGATCCTTCGATCGAGGAAACTCTGAAGTATTAGAGCCGCCGCCGAAGCATCCGTGAGCTCAGTTTTTCCCTGTATCCTCTCTGCTTGAATGCTCGTCATGAATTCTTGCTCAAAATGTACTACATACCCCATCTTCTCTAGGGCTGTCTTGAATTTGATACTCTTTAATAGTATATCGTTCGGCTCTCCGGCGTAATTCCTCGATTCGCCCAAGACTATCTCGCCCACTTCGTTGTCTTTGGCTATCTTGTCTACGACATTTACTAAATCTGCCGTGTTTGTCACCGTGTTCAAAGGTATCGCAAACTGGGCTCCCGGATCAGAGACGGCCACTCCCACCCTTTTTGATCCATAATCTATACCAAGTAATCTTTTTGACATGGACATACAATATCAGCAAATCCATTGCGAAACAATGAGTTTTCCTTTATTATGGCCCTACTGGATGGGTGGCTGAGTGGTCTAAGGCAACGGTCTTGAAAACCGTCGCCCTCGCAAGGGGGCCGTGAGTTCGAATCTCACCCCATCCGCAGTGAATGAGCAGAGCGAATGAACTAGGATGGAGCGGCGAGCATTATGTGTGCTTGATACCATATTTTCTTTTCCAAGATATAGTATAATTACCCCATGGCCATCGAACCTTTGATCTCATGGACAGCTCCCGGACACTACTACGTCGAAAAGACTCCTGATTGGTATTGGGTGTTCGGCATCATAACTCTCGCTCTAGCAGTTGTAGCTTTTATACTCGGGAACGTCATCACCGGAATATTCATCTTGGTCGCAGCGACAGCTCTCGTCCTTCACGCATCGAGACCTCCACGCGTCCTCTATCACGAGATCAACGATCGAGGCATCGTCGTCCACAATACTCTCTACCCTTTCCTCACTCTTGAATCTTTTTGGATACCGCATGACGAATTCCCTCCGAAGATCATTTTGAAATCACGAAAATTATTGATGCCATATATCGTCCTCCTTATCGATGAAGTAGATCCTGAGCATGTGAGAACTATTATGCTGACTTATATTGCGGAGACGGAGCACCGCGAGCATTTCTTGAAGCACGTTTTAGAGAGACTCGGCTTCTGATTCTCAATCCAATAAGCCTGAGAGACATTACAGCGTCTTTGATATACGCCATTCCATAGCTATTGTCCGGTGCGGGTTCATATGCATTCACGACCATGAGCCTGACCAAGAGCAATATGCCGTAAACAAATCCTATGAATAGGAAAAGGAACATGACTCGCGCATCCAGCTCATAATAAAGTGCAAAGCAAAGTCTCACGACTCCATACATATAAACAGCCAGAATGACTGCGGACGCAAATGTGGCTCTTCGGTATATGATCTTATAAAAAAATTGGATGAATGAATTTTGCATACAATAAAAAATGGCGCGAAGCACGCCAATGCGCACTGCTCTCTTACCAAATCATCAAATCAACAGGACCACTATGTAATTTGGAGGACGAGGGCGATTTCCGGAGATTACATCACGGCCATATTCATGAATCCGCTTGAATTAGCACTCTAATTGCATACTTTACGTTTTTTCCAAAAGACTTGTCTC
>CAZJQW010000032.1:0-6600 GCA_964548575.1 uncultured Candidatus Saccharibacteria bacterium | reverse complement strand
GCATTTCCATCCAGATCAGACATTACATCGATGGTGTATTCTTTGCCCGGTAAGTATTCCTGAACAAGCATTTTATCATATGTTGAGGTAATTTTCATCAATTCATTATAATCATTGCACAAAAATATATTTCGACTACCCTTACCACGGATTGGTTTAACAATACAGGGAAAATCATTGATCTTGGATGTGTCAGATGATGTAAAAGGCATATCAAAATGATTCTTAAGGAGATTATAAAATTTTATCTTATCTAGACAAGAAATAATAACATCATAATCAGAAATAACGGGGATAACACCTTGTTCTCTTAATATCTTCTTATTCTGGGAATAAGGAACAATATCAAAACCAGATGTTGGCAATATAATTTGTACATCATCGTTATGAATTATTTCTGTTACGTAGGATAGGAAATTAGTATCAACTGCCGCTGGTACAACATATCCGCGATCAGCGAGATACAAACCAGCAGATAAGGGACTAAGATCGGTTGATATTATTTTCCCGGAATAATGTGCCATTCTCAGTGATTTTATTGCGCCAATTCCTGCTGCGCCTCCCGCGCCTGGGATTAATACATTTGGGTTATCTTTTTCCATAAATTCACCAATCGAGTTTTATCCAATAATTCATTAACAGCATGCGAATCGCTGCCAAAAACAAATTTTGCTCCCTCTTTGCAGGCAATTTTTAGAAACTCTAAATCAGGGAGATCGTACTTGACATTGATTTCTATAATGATGCCATAACGTACGCAAGTTTCTATCATGCCTGCAATCTCAGCCGGACTCAACTGGAATCCCTGTTTCTTTACAAAAAGGGTTGGATGCCCCCATATATTAACATCTGGCTTTTTTAATGTGGCTTCTAATGCGTCAAGATATGCCTCTTTATGTGAGTACGGAAAACTATGAAAAACCGCGGTTACAAAATCGCAACTATTTATCACTGACTTTTGAACATCCAGATTTCCAGAGCAATCAATGACTTTTGTTTCACAACCTGCAAATATGGCAAGTTCTGGATAATTTCCCCTTGCTACCAAGATTTCTGATAGATAATCATTAAAATCATAGCTTAATTTTTTTCTAACATGTTCTGAAAAAGCAATATGAGTTAACCCGTTGGTTCTCGCTCTCTGGCAATATGTATCAATAGTATCTGCTCCATCCGTGTAACTTGTATGGATATGAAAATCTCCCAATATCGGAAAGGCCAAATCATCTATAAATCCTTTCATAATGATCCCAGATGGCTATGTTTCGCCTGATCTGCTTCTATTTGATAATAACTTTCAGGATAATTTTCAATAAACCATATCATAAATTCTGTAACATCGATTTTATCATTAAGCAATTTTAGCCTATTTATGCTAGCATTTTTTTTCAAATTGGGATCATTTAGGAGATAAACCGCTTTTGCCAGGCCATCCTTTAATCCAGATGCCGGATCCGAGAACAAGTACAATAAACCATATCTCTCTTCATCTTGCTGATAACCGCAATAGAGCGTAGAGATAAAAACTGCAGGCGTACCTAAGACTGCCGCCTCCGATGCAGTCGTCCCTCCATCACCTACATACAAAGTCGCATAGTACAACAGATCATGCAGCTTCTCCGGAGAAACTCGGATCTGATAGGGCTGCAGCTCTGGTGGCAGCGTCCCTTCCGATGTAATCAGGACGCGGCCATACTGCTCCAGCTCCTTCACGAGCCGGACCTTGTCGCGAATGCCATGCTGGCCGATATCATGGCTAGCCTGCCAGGAAACAAAGCGGACTATGATATAGGGGTCGCCCTCTTCGAGGCCGATCTCGGAGAGGATGGTTGGGTTAGGGGTGAAGCGGTTTGGGTGGAGCGACGCAAGTTCCATATAACCATTGAACCGGAGCTGCTTCTTGCCGAGATCCTGAGTGTAACATGAAGGCGTACATACAGTGGTTGCAAAGGGCAAGTACATGCGGATCTGTTCAGTACTATGTTCTGTATCTTCAAAGTTGATGCACGGTTTCTTTAGGAGAAAGGAAACATGGGCAGCACGGATCGAGCCAAAACCAACAAGGAGATCTGGCTTAAATGATTTCATTAGCCGATAGTATCGGATATCAATGATCGGAATATTTGCTAATTTTTTGACTAATGACGTGCCATAAGTGCCCATATTCTCAAATTCAAGATCATAAATCTCAAGCAATTTGAATGTGACATCTTTCTCACTTGCAGTTATCAAAACATCATGACCTTTCCTCTTCATCTCCCATATGAAGTGTTTAAAATAGTGAACGTGCCCCGGATGATTGATGTCAACAACAATCCTCATTGCCATCACCCGAAATGCCCGAAGACGGACGTGCTGAATGCCTTGTACGCAGATATCGGCATCGTTCGGATGGCTGAATTCCCTAGACGGAAGATAGTGGAGTCCCGTTCGGTTACGACTGATCTACCGGAGGACGGATAATAGCTATAGTACAACTCTCTTTCCTGAGTGCCCCATTTCTTCTTGAACTGGATCAGCCCGGTGTTATCGTAGGATGTGCGGCCAAAGTCATATATTTGGCATCCATTTATGCACGCATCCTCAATGCTCTTCCAGATGAATGCATTATAGGGGTGTAGCTCGAGATGGCTCGGATCTGCCGCACCATATCCATAAAGCACTCGTCCATTGTAGCATTCTATCACCCCTCCTGCGATGATGTTCCCTTTATATCGCGAAATGTACATCCGGACATATCCTTCGAGGATAGAAAAAAGGTTTTTGAAGAATTTCCATGGATGGCAGGGAACCCCTAGGTTTTGCTTCGTGAGACAATTCAACTCATAGAACTCTTTGAGATCTTCAATGTTTGAGGAAGATGCAACAGATACCCCTAGTTTTTCCGATTTTTTTACGGCCCAGCGGACACTGCCCTTATCCAGCCGTTTCCATGTTTCTTGCAGATTTTGAGACAATTTTAGGATGTGGGTACAGAATGCATTCTTCTCCTGGAAGTGTGGATTTTCAACAGCACTTCTGATCTCAATCTTTTCGAGATGAGATCTATTTTTAAGAGCTACTGCTTCATATATCAGGGCAGTCCGAGCAGCGCTATTTCCAAGGCACCCACATTCATGGGAAAACGGCACCGAACATAGCCTGTTCCCTGTCAGCCTGCTCTTGACCTCGAATAGGGGAAGCATTCCGATCAATTGCCCAGACTCGTCAGTGGCAAATAGATAGCAGGGTTTGTAACCGAATGTTTTCTCAAGGAAAGCCTTCCATTGCGGAGTATGATAGAGAGTAGCATCACCTTGGATCTGCAAAAATTCATGCCATTCATCGGCATTTGCATTCGCAGTAATCTCTAACATTGGCTTTTTCCACTAGTATTGAGGCTTGATTCTCGCGTCTTTTGCGCTATATAAAAAACCCAAGGGCTGATCGAAGGCAAATCGCTCAGTTTCAGCCAATCCTCTATCTTTGATGCAAGAGGTATCCTTTTATTATCCGAATCTCGCTTTATTGGAAGCCAGTTCATACCTACTGCTTTTTGGAGTCGAAATCCACTATCAATCAGCATTGAACAAATCTCCAAATAAGAGTGATGATAGAATCGAGTACTCGAACTGATTTTGCGTTGTATTAGTGCCTTGTATGAATGGCGGTTAGCATCATTAAATAGTAGCCACCCTTGGAAAGGCAGGTGCTCTGCATCAATCTGTAGAATATGAGTGTTTTTTTTCCAAATTTCGCCTCCTAGTAAGGAGCTCTGTAGCTTTCTAATTGGCACTGGATCTCGCTCACCCGCAACCACACATATGCCCCTCTTCGCTAATGATAAACTGAAACGGCCTGATCCACAAGCAATGTCCAGGCACAATCGTGGAGTATAGTTATCAAGAAACTCATAGATAATCGATCTCTCTTTGGAGTCCAGGTATTGCCCCGCGGTAGTGGCATTGCAGTAGTCCCAGTAGTAGTCCTCGATCTCGATCATTTCCCACCTTGAAATCAGGAGTAGTTATTCTCAGGCAATTTGCATTTCAGTGCAGGACTGAAAATCGCTGCATTGATGCATATTTCTACAAGCTGCTCCACCCGATTTTTCTGAAAACTGCAGTACATTCTCAACCATTATCGAATCACCACAAGCACTGTCTTTCCCGCGTTCATCACAAGATCTTTCACGTAGCTTATAGCCCACTCCTGCTCGTTCATCGCCCATCTTTCCGGGTGCACCGTCATGTACAGCGCCTCCGCCCCCGTAGAGCCGATCCAACTAGCGAGATCATCTGTCGTCTCCACCGGGATCGGCTCTGCACCTGTCATCGCGTCCCGCAATGAATGCTTCCCGTCCCAGCTCCGCCCGGTGTCGGTAAGGTAGCGCAGCCCATTTCCCGCCATTGAGAGGTAGGCTTCCCCCACAATTCCGAACTCTCGAAAATCATACACTTTCCAGAGGTCTCGATTGTCATAGCGAGAGAGAGGGCTGCCATGCATACATGCCGTTCGGACGTCGCAAAGCGACCGGAACGCTGAAAGCTCAAAGGCGAAAAGACCGATAGCCTTCTCACAATCCCCTTTTGCCTTCGCAAGTACCTCGTAGTGGTAGCCAACCTCGTGGCCCAGGGCGTGAATCTCTCTAATCACATCCGGAATAAATGTCGCAGGGTACCGGAAATAATATGTAGCTGCGATCCCGAGGATGTGCTCGATTTTGGACATCTTTAGGGCGTTCTGCGGCTTGCGGTCTATGTCGTGACGGAGCACGATGGCCTTCCCGCCTGGGGGATTGGTAAGATACTGGTGGACAGTTACAGGAGTATAGCCAGCATCGAGAAGGACACGACAGAGTTCCTCATATTTTTCCATAGTGAAGTCTAGTTTCTTCAATGGCTCAACTCCGCGCTTGCTTGCATATCAAATACCATCGCAAACAGCAGAAACTGCATTCCTATCATGAACATCAGAAAAGACAGCACCCCATGCACAAATAGCAGCGCATAGCCCATCACAAACTTCTCCCATAACGTAATCGCCCCCCCGAGGAGCCCAAGCAGCACGAGAACAGCCCCGGCGAGATAGAAGAAAGCGAGGGGATGAAAGCCCATCTGGATGTACTTCGTCTTCAGGCGAAATAGAAAGTTGAAAAGGAGGAGCTTCGAGACTCTAGGGATGTATGTCGAGTACCTTATCTTCGACTTTTCTTGGCCGTAGCGGGCCGGTATTGCGACATCCAGCACCCGCTTGCTGTGGATGTTCAGCCAGACCAGGAGATTATTGCAGTATCCGTATCCCTGGTAGATGTCATCTAGCGGGAGCTCGGCCAGGGTTTTTGTCGATATCGCAGTGTATCCATTCTGCGGGTCCATCATCTGCCAATATCCGGAGGCGACCTTTGTGAGGAAGGTGAGAATGGAGTTGCCGAAGCTCCGCCACCGGCTCATCCCCGTCCGGAAGGCCTCGCTGATTAGCCGGTTGCCCTTCGTATAGTCTGCCCGGCCGTCAACTATCGGGTCCAGAAGTGAAGGAAGCTGCGCCGGGTCCATCTGGTTGTCCCCTGCCATCACCGCGGCGATATCCATGCCATCCTCGACCGCCCGCTTGTATCCGGAGGTGATCGCTGCTCCCACCCCCCTGTTGGGATTGTGGTGGATGGGAACGATCCTGGAATCACGCCGCGCGTACTCCTCCATGATCTCTCCGGTGCGATCTGAGGAGCCGTCATTCACAGCATAGACACGGGCTACGTAGTCGGGAATGCCGCCAAGCGTCTCCCCGATAAGCTTTTCCTCGTTGTAAGCCGGAACCACCACAGCGATTCGCTTACCTCTGTAGCGTGGCTCCCCTTCCGTGGCCCTGTCTGTATGGAGAGTTGCGACCTTCATGTGCTGGATCTGTGCTCGAATCTCAGAGCCAGCGGATCCGTCGTCGCCGTTGATATGGATCACCTCGATAGCTCTCCTCCCGTAGGCCCCAGAGCCGCGCAGGGACTCGATGTCCTGGAAGACAGCATCGTTTCCCTCCTGCAGACCGGCGAGAAGTTCTGGAATCTCTGCGTGGTTATGCTGTCCGTCCGGGTCGATGATAACTATTCTGTCAGCGCCCATCTGGCGCGCCACCTCGAAGCAGGAACGCAAGGCTGCGCCGTGGCCCCTGTTCTTCTCATGCCGCACCACCTCAGCCCCCAAGGCGGCGATCTCGGCAGTGGCATCGGAGCTGCCTTCATCGATCACGATCACCCTGTCGACGTACTTCTTGCAGCCAAGGACCATCTTGGCTATGGAGCTCTCTTCATTATAGGCCAGCATGGCGGCGATGGTCAATGGCATATAACCTCTCTATAATTGAGTGATGCGTCAGTATTGACGATATTATTCATTTAAAAGTCACCTCATACTGGTATTTGGAAAATGGTGAGCTATAGCCAAAAGACTTGCAGGGCCTATCTAGCCTGTTGCCAATTGCTTCATTATTTGCTCTCCAGCCCGGCCATCACCGTATTGGTGTCTCCCTGTACCAGGACCACATCAGGCCGCTCTGCCATCAGCACCTTTTCTAGATCTGCCAGGATCCGCCCCGTCTGCTCGCCGTGATTGCCGGAGCCTACATCTA
>CAZJQW010000031.1:0-6608 GCA_964548575.1 uncultured Candidatus Saccharibacteria bacterium | reverse complement strand
TCCCAAATTTGATTCGTGCATTCATATGAGAAGAGCTCCTACACCTTTCATCATCCCTACTTTTTCCTTTTCCAACATTTTGGGTTAAACTAGAGCGCATGAATCACCTAATAACGATCACCAAATCAGATGGGACGACGCAGTTGTTCGAACAAGAGAAGTTGATCAACTCGCTAAAAAGAGTAGGAACTTCTAGCGAAGTCATAGAGGAAGTAGTCGACCAAGTCGAGCGCGAGATGAGACAAGGCATGCAGACAGACGAAATATACAAGAGAGCATTTTTTCTCCTGCGCAAGCATTCACTGCCGACTGCAGTAAAATATTCTATACGCCGAGCGATCATGGAACTCGGTCCAGATGGATTTCCATTTGAAAAATACATTGCCAGAATATTCAAGCAGTGGGGCTACGATTCCATATGCGACCAACAAGTTCTCGGAACCTGCGTAGATCATGAAATAGACGTCGTAGCTTGGAATGGGCAAGACCTTGCCATGGTAGAGGCCAAGTATCACAACCAATTCGGGATGAAATCCGATCTCAAAGTCGCTCTTTACGTCAAAGCGCGATACGACGACATAGAGAACAACTTGTTCAACTACGGTGGCGTTGAAAGAAAGCTTTCAGAAAAATGGTTATTCACAAATACAAAGTTTACAGAGAAAGCTATCAAATATGGTGAGTGCACGAGACTGAAGCTGGTCGGCTGGAATTATCCTGCAAAGAACAGTCTTCATGAGATAATACAAGATAACGGCTTGCATCCGATCACCTGCATGACAGTTTTGAATCATGAACAAAAGAGAGAGCTTGTCGGCTTGAATGTCTTGACGTGCATAGACCTTGTTGCAAACCCAAAGATCCTCAATCAGATCGGAGTGAAAGATGCAGAGAAACTGGAGAACGTTCTGACCGAAGCTCAGATCATAATAGAACAAGCCAAGTAGAGTATTTTTTGCACGCCTATGACCAAGCATGAAGAATTTGCTCTCATCTTACGGCAAATAGAGGGGCTCAAGGAGTCTCCTCTATACTCATATCGTAAGGACAATGGCTACTTTCCCGTCGTAGGAGAAGGCGACATCCTTTCAAACATCATGCTCGTGGGCGAAGCGCCAGGCAAGAATGAAGCCAAAACAGGAAAGCCTTTTTGCGGATCTGCAGGTAAAGTTCTAGACAAGATCATGGACCATATCGGAATAGACAGAAAGGACATGTACATAACGAATATAGTCAAAGATCGCCCTCCGGAAAATAGGGACCCGAGCAAAAAAGAGATAGAGATTTATTCTCCATTTTTGGATAGACAGATCGAGGCCATGAAGCCCAGGGCGATCGGCACACTAGGAAGATATTCGATGGAATACATCTTGAGGAGATTTTGCCCCGAAATGTTCGAGACAACAAAGAAGATCACGATAGGTGAGGCTCACGGAAAGACATTCAAGGCAAATGCAGGATACGGAGAGATCGACATAATAGTCCTATACCACCCTTGCGTTGCTGTATATAATCCTCATAATCTAGATACATTAAAGGAAGATTACTCCATTTTGAAGAAATATATATGAAAAAAATAATCAAAGCTCTCAAAAATTCCCGCAAGCGCACTTTATCGCCAAAGCCAAGTCCCAAGCAACAGCCAAGATCGAGATCAAAAGACTATATTTGGAATCTGAGCTTGCTCTACGCCTCTCGGAATGATCCAGCGATAGAAAAGGACATGGCGGGATTCGAAGATGCTTGCGCTCAATTCTCGGCAACATATGACGTGCAAGACAAAAAATACTTGAAGGACCCAGAGGAGTTGCACAAAGCTCTATTCGACTATGAAGAGTTGAACCGCTTCGAAGGCCGACCATATATGTATTTCTATTATCTACGTGACATGGATGCGAGCGACACAGAAGCTACGGCTCGGCTTTCACTTCTCATGAACCGTATTGCCAAGGCAGAGAGCAAGATCAGCTTTTTTACGATTTCGCTCGGCAAAGTCGATGATGAAAAAAAGGAGAATTTTTTGAAAGATGAAAGGCTCAATCATTTCCGAGTATTTTTGAAAAGAATTTTCGAATATTCTAGATATAGGCTGTCAGTCAAAGAAGAGAACATATTAAACCTAAAACATCTGACATCAAATGAGATGTGGGTTTCGGCGAACGACAGGATCCTCAGTATGAAGACAATAGTCTGGAAGAAAAAAATCATCCCGATTTCGCAAGCGTTCAGTCTCATACCACAAACAAAAAAGACCAAGGACAGATACAAGCTTTCGTCTCTCGTGACAACCACCCTAAAATCAGTATCTTCCTTTTCTGAAGCAGAGTTGAACGCCATAGTCACAGACAAAAAGATAGATGACGAGCTCCGAGGCTTCAAGGAACCAGAGTTGCCGACCATCATGGGATATCACAATGACTTAGAAGTTGTTCGCAATCTCATAGAAGTAGTGACGAAGCATTTTCCTATTGCGCACAGATTCTATGGCATCAAAGCTAAACTTTTGAAACAAAAAACATTGGCATATTCGGATCGAGCAGTGTCCATAGGGAGCGTCAGCACAAGATTTCCATTCGAAGCTTCTGCAGAGATGCTGAAAAACAGATTTGGAGGGCTCAATCCAAAATTCAAGGAATATATCGATCAATATCTTTCAAATGGACAGATCGACGCCAAGCCACGAGTAGGCAAGACAAGCGGGGCATATTGCTCAGGTTCGCTTGGAAACCCGACTTACTTGCTGTTGAATCACAATGACGACTATCGATCCTTCACTACGTTCGCTCATGAATTGGGGCATGCATTTCATTCTGAGCTATCAAAGATTCGAACTCCTCTATACTTTAGCTACTCGACATCATTGGCAGAGACTGCGAGCACACTGTTCGAGTCGATAGCCAGAGAATCGATAATGGCAAAGTTGACCCCAAAAGAAAGAATCATCGCCTTGCATGACAAGATAAACGAAGATATCGCAACGATATTCAGGCAGGTAGCTTGCTATAACTTTGAAAAAGAATTGCATACCCAAGTGAGAGAGGTGGGATTCTTGCCCAAAGAAGAGATCGTCGATCTGCATAACAAGCACATGGCCGCATATCTCGGACCAAAGTTCAAACTGATGCAAGACGATGGATATTTCTTCGTTCAATGGAGCCATTTGAGACGCTTCTTCTATGTCTATTCCTATGCTTATGGGATGCTCACGAGCAAGGCTCTACTTCGAAAGCTCAAAGCTGATCCAACATTTTGGGGCAAGATCGAACAGTTCCTAATGAGTGGCGGTAAGGATTCTCCGGAGGCTATCATGGGCGAAATAGGCATCAATCTTTCATCCTCTGGCTTCTTCGAAGAAGGAATTCGTGAGATAGAGAGCGACATAATAGAATTGGAAACTCTTCTGAGTAGCAAATGAATGAGAAACAGCTAGCGAATATCAAGCTACGAGCTAGCAAAGAACCAGCATTTAGTTTATATTTAGCGCATGAAGTCTACAGAGATACGCAAACGCTTCCTCGAATTCTTTGCAAAAAGAGGTCATGCCATCATACCTTCGGCATCGCTCGTGACCTCGGATGAAAAGGGTGTGACGAACCCGACTCTTTTCAACAGCGCTGGCATGCAACCTCTCATACCTTATCTATTGGGAAAGGAACATCCTTTGGGCAATCGTCTCGCTGACGTTCAAAAGTGTTTGAGAACTGTGGACATCGACGATATCGGCGACAAGACTCACGCTACATTCTTTGAAATGCTGGGGAACTGGTCACTGGGAGATTATTTCAAGCGAGAAGCTATCAATTGGAGCTATGAATTTTTGACCTCAAAAGAAGAGGGCCTAGGTCTCGATCCGACGAGGCTCTATGTGACTGTTTTCGAGGGCGACAGCAACGCACCAAAAGACGTTGAGGCAGCTGAGATTTGGAAAAAGATATTCACAGATCATGGAGTCGAGGGAGAGAGGATATATTACATGGGAGAAGAGTGCTGGTGGCAGGCTGGAGAAAACGGACCGTGCGGACCCGATACGGAAATGTACTATGATATTGCAAACGTATTTGGAGGCAGAGGTCTTACAAAAGACGAGTACATCCGCGCAGACGGCGCTCGCGATGTAGTCGAGGTTTGGAATAATGTGTTCATGCAGTATGAGAAGAAAGATGGGAAGATTATCGGAACTCTGCCCAAGCCATCAGTAGATACAGGTGCGGGACTCGAGAGGCTCGCTATGACCATGCAGGGAGCAAACAACATATATGACACTGACCTTTTGGCGAAAGCGATGGGGATCAATTCCAAAGTGTGCAAGGAAGAGCAAGGCCAGAGGATCGTGACCGATCATCTGAGAGCTTCTATATTCCTCATAATAGACGGGGTAGTCCCATCCAACACCGGCCGAGGATACATCCTGAGGAGGTTGCTAAGGCGTGCTTTTTTCCACACTGAGAATAAGAAGATCGGCGCGGAACATGTGAAGTCCCTTGTCGATGAATTTGCTTCCGTGTACGCAGGTTCTTATGACAGAGAGCTCGCTTCGAACTCAGAAGTTATCGTGAAGACTATCGTATTGGAATCCGAAAAGTTCAGCGCTACATTGGAAGAGGGACTCCGTAGGTTCGCCAAGTTGAATCCAGTTGACGCGACGATATCTGGAGAGGAAGCTTTTGACTTGTTCCAATCTTACGGTCTTCCTATCGAGATCACCTCGGAACTTGCAAAGAAAAAGGGTCTGACTGTCGACAGAAAGGGCTATGAATCCGCACTAGTGAAGCATCAGGATCTCTCGAGGGCAGGTGCAGAGAAAAAGTTCAAAGGCGGATTGGCTGACTCGAATGATCCGATGGTAGTCCGATATCACACAGCTACGCACCTCTTGCACCAAGCACTACATGATGTGTTGGGACCGACCGTCATGCAAAAGGGATCCAACATAACTTCCGAAAGGTTGAGGTTCGACTTTGCTCACGGCGCCAAGATGACCGATGAAGATAAAAAGAGAGTGGAGAATATCGTAAATGAGAAAATAGCAGTCCAATTGCCCATGAACAAGGTCATCATGCCTATCGAAGAAGCGAAAAAAACTGGCGCATTACACTTTTTTGGCGAAAAGTATGGAGACGAGGTTTCTATCTACTATACAGGTGACGACCTCAGCACCGCCTATTCCAAAGAATTTTGTGGAGGCCCACATGTGGATAACACCAAGGAGCTCAGCGGTCCAGAAGGAAATTGGAGATTTAAGATTGCAAAAGAAGAAGCAGTTGCCCAAGGTATCCGTCGAATAAAAGCTGTTCTACAATAATATTCCCGTGGTATAATATTACCAATGTTTTTTCTAAAACCGGAAAAAAGGGAGCTTGTTTTGATCCTAGACATCCAGAGCTCGGTTGTGAGGGGCTCTCTTGCTCTCTTGCTTCCTTCTGCCTCTCCGCACATCATCTTCTCTTACAATGTGCCCATCGCTTGGAAAACTAGGACAGACAGCACATATCTCATAAAGACTACTCTCAAGGCAGTCGCAGAATGCGTCGAAGCGGCTCTAAGGTTCATACAGGTGAACACCAAGCTCAATATCCCGAAGCGCATAGGAACTATGCATTTGGTCTTGTCTTCACCTTGGATCTTGTCGGAGGCAAAGGTTATAACAGAGTCATTCAATTCACCTGTAACTATCACAAAGAACCATATTAACCATCTCATAGAGGAGGATCGTAAAAAGCTAGAGAAATCCTCTGGCAGCGAAGTAACTATTATCGAGCAGAAGATATTTTCTGTTTTCTTGAATGGCTACGAAACAGCTTTGTGGGATAACCAAGTATCCAAGGAACTCAAGATAGCTTATGCCATGAGCGCAGTCGGGACGAAGATGATGGATAGGTTCGTCGAGGCGTGCCAAACCCACAAGCACAGGTTCAAAATACGCTTTCACTCATCGTTACTGCTCCAGCAAGTCGGTATCAAGACGATAGATCCGAACCTTGATAACTATGCTTTGCTCCATATCCATGGCGAGCTCACAGAGATAGCTATGATCGACCATGGCTCTTGCTCATTCTTTGGCTCATTCCCATTTGGCGTGAGAACATTGGTTCGGAAGATCGCAAGCTCGAAGAATTGCGATTTCCAATCAGCCGATTCTATGCTCACACTCTACACAGGAGGTCATTATGACAAGGTCCATGCCGAAACGAGCATGGAAAGGATAAGGAACATATCCATAGGTTGGACTAGCGAGCTTGCTAGAACTCTGCAAGGTAATAAGGATGAGGGGCGAGCCATCCTTATGCCAAGGAAGATGCTCCTATCCGCACTTTCTCATGACGATTTCTTTTCCCAGATTCTAAATAACGTTTATCCAAAGTCAAAGATCGAGCTTATTAACATAGAGAATATTTCACCCAAGGTTTTCTTTGATTCCAAGTCAGAGAGGAGGAGGCTCACAGGCCTATACGCCATTGCAATCCACATTATGGGCAATCAATAGTTCATGTTATGATATGAAAAGTTAACCAAATATACTCAAAAATGCCTAGACGAGTACAAGACATTTTACCCGGAGAAAGAAGATCAATTAGAGACATACCGACAGAAAAGCCGGTCCCTACTTT
>CAZJQW010000030.1:0-6934 GCA_964548575.1 uncultured Candidatus Saccharibacteria bacterium | reverse complement strand
ATCCTGTGGTCTGAAGCACCATTCCATTCGTGCCAGCTGAAGAGGTGCTGTCATATAATGCACCTGCTAGTGAGAATGTACCTGTGGCAGTAAGGTTGCCTCCGATATATGCATCTCCTGCTACAGAGAGCTTGGCGAATGGTGAGGTGGTGCCGATGCCGAGATTGCCCGACATGTAGGCCACCTGTGTATTCGGATCAAACCAATACTCTGCAGTCGTCGTAGAATTGGAACCGATTACCGCTATATCGCTTGCATTGCCAGAATAGTTCACAAGCTGACCAGCGACCAGTGACGTTGTCGTGGCCCATGTTCCGCTAGCACCTCCGCCTGAAGGCCATACTGAACGACAGTCTGTTGTGAGACATATAGTAGTAGCTGAAATAGCTGTTGTAGAAGCATATGGGAAGATGGAAGCTTCTGTGGTTGAGGTAGAGATAACGATTCCTCCGACGTGAATATTGCCTCCAGCCACTGAGAGTTTGGAGAATGGTGAGGTGGTGCCGATGCCGACGGAGCCTTCTATTATCATTCCGTTTGTAGGAGCTACTGTTGCTCCATAAGTGTTTCCAATCGATCCTGCTCTAAAACCTAAAGTTCCATAAGAGCCGTCTGTATTAAAGAATCTTGTCTGGGGACCAGTTCCATAGGTATTGATACTATATTTTCCGGTATCAAATCCTAATGAAATAGCATTACTTCTAATAACACCTGCTACATCTAATTTTTGACTAGGATTTGTCGTCCCAATTCCGACGTTGCCGTCATTATTTATCCTCATCGTCTCTGAATAACCTCCGAAAAACTGAATCGGGTGCTTACTGTCACCCACAGTTGACTTAATATACTCACCAGAGCCAGCACCACCAAATGTAAGCATGTAACCCTCAACAATTGACAAATTTCCATTGACTTCAAATTTTGCACCTGGAGTCACCGTGCCCACTCCCACATTTCCGTTTTGTAAGACTGTCAAACCACTAGCTCCTGCAACGGAAATTCCATTCGTAAATGTTGTCGTCGCTCCAGAGAAAGTATTTTTACCTGAGAATGTGTTGTTATCTGAAAGCAGTGTCGAAGAAGCAAACGTCCATGTGGATGTTGCAAATGAATATAATGAACCGTTTGATCCGACCGCCAAGACTCCGGATGAAATTGCTGGGAATGAGACCGTTCCTGTGGCTGTGAGATTTCCTCCGATGTATGCGTTGCCTGCAACTGAGAGTTTGGCGAATGGTGAGGTGGTACCGATGCCGACATTATTCCCATAAGGATTCAACAGAATCTTCGGACTTATTACCTCAAGGTAATTTCCTCCAGCAGTTCCAATAGAACCTCCCGTTCCAGTAAACTGAATATATGGTGTTCGTATGTCTCCCGTAACATCAAGTTTGTAAGTTGGATTTGTTGTTCCTATACCGACATTTCCATTATTCTTTATTGTCATCAGCTCAGTAAAGTCACTTTGTGATGTAGCAGGAGACAATAATTTTGCAAATGCTATATCTTGACTTGAAGAAGTGAAAATCCTGGTCCTGTAACTTCCGTTATAACCCAAATCCATACCATATTCAGAACCCGCACTGCCTCCATAGACAAGCACTCCTGGGTTGCGGTTAGTCTTACTAGCCAGCTGGCCATAATTTGTATTGAGATACCCTGCGGCACCAGCAGCGCCAGTCTGATATATTGCACCTGCAACATGCAAAGCTGATGCTGGACTCAATGTTCCAACGCCCACATTCCCATTCGCAAGCACCGTAAGTCCAGTCGCCCCAGCAACAGAAATTCCATTCGAGAAAGTGGTCGTTGCACCTGCAAAAGTATTTTGTCCAGAGAAAGTATTGCCATCAGCAAGCAAAGTCGAAGAAGCAAACGTCCAAGAAGATGTTGCGTATGAATACACTGAACCATTTGCGCCGACTGCGAGGCCTCCTGAATCAATCGCTGGAAATGAAACTGTCCCCGTAGCCATTATATTACCTCCGATGTATGCATCGCCTGCGACGGAGAGCTTGATAAATGGAGTGGTAGTACCAATGCCAATATTCCCAGTAGCATCAATTCGCATTCTCTCTATCATATTTGATGTATTGGACGTGTAGAAAGCGAGTTCTCTATTAGTAGGTATTCCAATTCCTGCGCCATTGTATTGCGCCAATTGATCCGTCGATCCTCTAAAATCAATCCTTCCACCTCCACCCAATCCAGAATCACTACCTATTTTCCAGCGAGGATTCGACTCTGTCTGATAGAAATATGCAATATCCTGACCAGCTTTATTCAATACTCGTAAATTCTCATTACCTTTCGTAACTTGAAATATGGAGGAGGGCGAATTTGTCCCAATTCCCACCTTTCCATCACTCTTTACTGTAAATAACGTACTAGTTGAATTATTTGTTGAGCTTGCGATCGTGAAGAGTGAAGCATTGGTTTCTCCACTATTTGCATGGATAGCAAACTTGGATCCAGGGGTGGTGGTGCCAACTCCCACATTACCATTCGACAAGATCGAGAGCACGCTCTGTGAAGCAGCTCCGAAGAACTCAGCTATTTTCCCTGTGCCAGATTGTAAAACATTGATAAAGGTTGTGTCAGTCGACGTAGCATTCTGGATATCTTGGCGCAGGAATTGGCCAGGTCTTATGTTCTGGAGTGCATCGGCAGACCCAGCAGTCGAGGCATAACTGGATGTTGCAGAAGTGAACGCATAAGTCGAAGTCGCAGCGAGCATGGCTGCAGGAACAGCTCCGAGAACTTTGCGTGGAGACATCTCTCCGTCCCAATCAGCCGCCACATCAGATCCTCCAATATCGATTCCGAGATATAGAGTTTGATCAAAGTCGATAGCAGCCAATGGAGACGTACTTCCCAGCATCACACTAAAGAGACCGTTCGTGATAGTCACCCTATTATCATTACCAGTTCCAGTTCCTTCACAGTTCGATGTATTACAAAGAGTTTCAGTCCATATCGGCGTTCCTCCTTGCGGAGCCGTATAAAGATTGAATCTGACAGCATAAGTCCCGTTAGGCACTGCAATATTGGTCGGTGCTGTGAGCTTGCCCTGATAATTTATCTCTTTGTTGAAAGCCGCTTGCGCTCCGCTTGAAAATGACAGACCCACGAGAATAGCAATTCCCAGAGCGACTCCGGCTTGATTTTTCCTTTGGGAACGTCTACTCAATAGGATAAGGATCGAAAGTATGATGAGAGCAACAACAAGCATGAACAAGAATCCTAGCGGATCAATATTGGTGCTTCTATCTGAGACAGAGTTGAATGCGAGTGCCCTCAGATTTCCGCCGAGCTTCTTCATGCCCTGATTTGCATAATCAAGAACTACGATACTCATCTTGAAATTCCCAGACCTGCCGAGAGGACCGATGGTCGCTTCATAGTGAGTCTTCGAAGAATTGACCCTCAGCAAAAATGGAAAAACTTGATCAGGGTTAGAAGGATCTGCAAGTGAAATGGCGATAGTTTTCAAAATCTCAGGAACTTTTTCGTAAGGCAATCTCACTGTCAGATTTTGGCCACCATTTATTCCTACCGTATTACCTACATGTACTAGGACTTTTCCCTGCTGAATAAACTCGAAGTCATCCAAAGAAAGATTTGCCAAGCCTGGATGGATCTTCTCTACAATATGAGCAAATGGATCTTCAACAGGAGTTATGGGCGCACCGGGTTCGACAATCTTTACCAAAGCGATAGAGCCTGATGAAGCCTTACCGAGAGAATCCAAAGAGAAGATGGAATAGTAATAAGTATTGCCAGATTCGACTTCGGAATCAAAATAATCTTCTGATGCACCCTCGTATATGGGGACTCCATCGAACTGATCTCTAGGAAAAGTTGTGTCTGACCTCAATACCCTCACACGATCGAACCTTTCATCGAGAGGGTTGCTCCAAGTGAGAGCCGTACCATCGCCGTCTTGTGTAGCATTGAAATCACTTGGGTTGGCCAATGGTTCGACGGGCATAGACCGCTCTGTTATAAAAGAACTATCTAGCGTCGCAGAAGCTCCGTGAGCAGAGACAGGGATTATTCTTATATAATATTTTGAAGCATCTTCTAGACCATCAATGAGGATCTCATGGCTCGTGCCATAGAATATCTCTGTCCTCGATCCATGCTCGAATCCTGTTGTCTTGCCCCAATATACGGTCGCACGAGTCGGCAGATTGGTCTTGAATGTGAGGGTTGCCTGATGTAAACCGGCATTAACTAAAAGATCACGAATCAAAACCTTTGAAGATCCCGATCCTCCCCCTCCTTCATCTTGCGGAGGAGGAACTACAGGTGGAACATAAGCAAATGTAGTCGTCGCTCGAGGCTCCGAAAAAGCAGAAAAATTGAAGCTATTATCAAATGCTTGGACTTCATATGAATACAATGTAGAAGGGATCAAACCAAGATCCGAATAAACAGTTGCGCTCGACGTAGCTAGGAACAAGCCGTCCCTGAATACTCTATACCCCAAAACCGCCGTATCATCAGTAGATGCATTCCATGAAAGATCAATTTGAGATGTTGATACAGGCGTTACGACAAAATCAGAAGGAGCTGTCGGAGCAGTCGTATCGACGCCATAAGTAGACAAAGAGACTGTGAAGCTGCTCGAATCAGCGAGGAGTATCGATATACTCGCTACCTCAAGCAGGATCGCGATCAAAACTATTTTTATAAATAAATTCTTCATTCTTTAAAGGGGCAAAGCGGTCACAGTCGTTGTTGCTACATAATTGCCGTCTGGTTGTACATGGGCTGAACCGGAAGCAGCGCGAAACTTTATAGTCAAACCCGTTCCACTCGGATGATTTGAACTCGTCCTCAAAGCAATAGTTTTCGGAGATGTAGACAATCCATCAAAGCAAGCTCCTGTCGTATTGGATCCTGTTCCACAAGAAGAGACTCCATCGTTTTTGTATCTCACAGATATGTCATCTCCCTCAGGTGAGAATGCAAATGACGAACCAGTAGTATCATTCATGAATGAAAAATCCGGATATTCGTCTTGTGGCACATAATCCGAGAAACTGTCCGATCCTGACACGAGCGCTGGAGACGAACTCGCTTTTATTGTCACAGAATAACCTGCGCTGTTATCAGTTGTGACAATAAAAGCAGTCTCCCCATTTGATACTCCTCCAGTCACTCCATTGATCGAAGGAGTCATGACGACGTTCTCGACATTGGTTATGGATATCACGCTCGCATGCATTTGCTGATATCCAGCATTCATCACATATGACTCGCTCGATGAAACTCCAGTTGCAGATTCTCCGAGCGTATCTTCTACCCTATAACCGGTAGAAGCCCCCCTCGCTCCGCCTACATTTAGGCTGTCGCTCTCTATCTTGTAATTGGTGCTCGACATTGCCTGCCCATACGCGTCGTGGGCATGAATGGCGATGAGATTGATCAGACCGAAAGCGGCGAAAGCGAGTATTTTTTTTGAGCTGAAAATATTAATCATTTTAAGAGCTATCTACTGTTTTTTTTACGAACGATCTTGAATTTGGAACGTATGAACTTGTAACCTCCGATCAAAGCAGATATTACAAACAGGATTATCAAGATGACTTTCCATGGTATTACCCAAAAGACAAGCCTCATAGTATCTGTTGTACTGCCATATCCTCTCACTATTGTCGCTTCGGCGACGTATCTTCCGAACATAAATGGAGGTGTCCATTCGACTTGGCGGAATCGAAGAGATTGCGGCATTGCGAACCATGGATCGATTTCTAGATTTCCAACTGGCGATCCCATCATATTCGTGACCACGATGGTTCCAGCAGGATCAATGTGCACGTTACCTGTATTTCTGAACAAGAGATCGAATCTGACTGGTGAGTTATCCCATAGCAGTGACTTTTTTCCTGATAGAGAAAAACCTTCCAACTTTCCTTCAGGTCTTACATCCCCGGCTACTCGGATAAAGAACAGTGTTCCTATTCGAGTGATGACAGGGCTAACTGCAACTGCTCCATCTGAATCTGAGTTGCTTGTGCTCTTCGAAACAGTACCGACTACGAGGCTTCCATACAATCCTCCCGGCTGAGCGTCGGCGGGGATGCTGATCTGAACTGGAACTCGTATCCTTTTGCCGTGTGGAATGAGGATGGTAGTTGTCGCAGCTTGGATATAATCTTTCAATGAATATGGCCCTCTATCGTCTCCCAATAACACCACTGTCTGAGCTGGATCATCAGAACCTACGAAATCCTCTTCACCTATCGAAAATACTCGATCGGTGCCCAACCTATTTGAGACTGTCAGATTTATTACTTGAGATTGGCCAGGCTCTATGTCTATCTCTATCTTTCCAGGACCAACGACAAAATCGTTGTAGATTTTTAGATCTGGCAGATCTTCGTATGACACTGATTGAGCGTTAACGGAACCGGAACATGCTATATATATAGACAGTACAAAGGTAGCTATTAGCAAAATATGAAATTGTTTGAACAAGGATTTCATATTATTGAAGTGTGGCGGTGAGAGTCGTTGTCGAAACGTAAGTATCATTAGGAATCATCGGGCTTGGGTTCGAGTTGATAACTACTCTGAACTTTACAGTCGAAGTAGCTCCAGAATATGGAGTAACAGTACTTCTGCTTATTATCGTTACCGGCGTAGTAGATGAATTCAACCAGCAATGATCACTTCCAGTGTTCGCTCCTTCATTGCAGGCGGAACCATTATTTCTAAAAGCCGGTGCAACATCGGCTGTTGTAGAAGCTTCAACTGTATAACCGAACGCTGCTCTATTTGCCGCCACTGTAAAGTCGTAGCTAGGAACAACACCAGAGACCGTAAGCGCTGGTATGTAGTTCGTCGTACTAGCTACTCCGATCATTCCCAAAGAAGAGCTCGCGTGCAGAGTCATCGTATATCCTGCACGATTGTTGGTGAGGAC
>CAZJQW010000029.1:6069-7081 GCA_964548575.1 uncultured Candidatus Saccharibacteria bacterium | reverse complement strand
TGCACAAAAAGCTTAAAGAGTGGAATACTTACTACAACAATCTAGAGCACTGCGGCCTAAATGGAAAGTCGCCTAACGAAATGGTACAGTCAACAAAAGGGACAAATGTCCGTACCTAAAACAAAGCCAATACTATGTTCACCAGACGATTTGGGACAACAATGATTTTCGAAATACTCTTCCCTTCCATCCACTTTTGTATCTCTGGAAGCTCGTTCGCCATCCTCTCGAGATCTTCTTTGGTCGACCCATTTTGGGCCTCAAATGAGCCACGTAGCTTGCCGTTTACCTGCACCATGATTTTAACTGTATCGTCCTTGGCGAGAGCCGGGTCATATTTGGGCCAATCGGAAATATGTATCGATTTTTTGTTGCCGAGAGACGACCAGATCTCCTCTGTCACGTGCGGAGCGAACGGAGCTATGACTTTGAGTAAGTATTCGTACTCCGCTTTACCGATTGTTTCTGACTTTTCGAACTCTTGGAGCGCGATCATGAGGGAGCTTATGGCTGTGTTGAAGCGAAGTCCCTCTATATCGTCTGTTACTTTCTTTATGGTCTTGTGAAGGATACGTTTGATGCTGTTGTTCGCACCTCTTGGTATAACTTTATCCTGTAACTTCCAAACTCTTTCTATGAATCTCCTCGAACCTACCATGCTCGAAGTATTCCAGGCTATTTGCTGGTCAAATGGACCCATGAACATTTCATAGACTCGGAGAGTATCTGCTCCATATGTTGCGACTACCTCGTCTGGATTGACTACGTTTCCAAATCTCTTGGACATCTTTCTACCGTCCTCGCCCATGATGAGGCCTACGCTCTGGAGCTTCTTGAATGGCTCTTTCTCACTGACCACGCCGATGTCGTACAAGAATTTGTGCCAAAAGCGCGCGTATATGAGGTGCCTTGTCGCATGCTCTGCTCCGCCCACGTAGAGATCGACTGGAGACCAGAACTTTTCTTTTTTGGAGTCCACGAGTGCTTTGCCATTCTTGGGATCCATGTAGCG
>CAZJQW010000029.1:4076-6059 GCA_964548575.1 uncultured Candidatus Saccharibacteria bacterium | reverse complement strand
CCAAGATGACCCTGCCCATTGAGGCATGGTGTTTGTCTCGCGTTTGGCAGGGCCTTTGCACACGGGACACCTCGTATTCACCCACTTATCTATTTTTGCAAGAGGAGACTCGCCTGTTCCTGTCGGCTCATATGACTTCACTCTCGGCAAAACTACTGGAAGATCCTTTAGAGGCACAGGGACAGCCCCATGTCGCTCGCAATGAATGATAGGCATCGGCTCACCCCAATATCTCTGTCTTGAAAATACCCAGTCGCGGATCTTGTAAGTGGATACCCATTTTCCTCCGGCGAAAGTTGTTATCTGCTTCTTTACTTCATGCGATAGGCCATCGCTAAATTCGCCTGAGTCGATGAGGATGCCGTCGCCCGTGAATGCCTTCTCTCCATTCTGAAATACATTCCACATGAACCTGTTGTTCTCGAGGTTTATATACTCGCCTACTTTATCTGCATCTATCCATTTCGCTTCATGCTTTGCATTTTCACTCGCATCTACTTCGGCTTTGTCTCCATTTTCAATTTCAAAATATAGAGCCTTGCAAACCCCGTATCTGTTCACGTCTTTGTGGGCTATGTAATGATGGGTGTGATATTCCGGACCAACAGTTCTTACAAACTTTGCATTTTTGTATCCTGTCTCTTCCAGTATCTCTCTTTTTGCAGCTTCCCTATCGCCCTCTCCTTCTTCTGCTCCACCGACGATGAATGATCTCCATCCGGTTTGCTTCCAATCCAATATCAAATATTTATTCTCTGACCAGTGCTTTACGATCGCATGAAGATTTCTTCTCCTCGAAGTTTCCTTGTCAGACCTCGGCATCTCGTCTCCTGAATCCTTCGTGAACATCGGAGCGATGACTTGCTTAACTGGTAGGTCAAATTTGTGAGCGAACTCCCAGTCTCTCTCATCGTGTGCGGGCACAGCCATGACTGCTCCTGTTCCATAGTCAGCGAGGACATAGTCTGCGATCCAAAGAGGAACTTCTTCCTTGTTCGCCGGATTTAGGACTCGTATGCCTTTCAATTCGACGCCCGTCTTTTCCTTCGTCGCGTCTGTTCTTTCTATATCGTTTTTCTTTTTTACATCTTGAATATATTTCTCAACTTCGTCTTTATTGGAAACCTTCGAAAGCAATGCTTGGACAAGCTTGTGATCTGGTGCCAGAACGACATAAGTTACGCCGAATAGAGTATCGGGCCTCGTCGTGAATACCTTTACCGACTCTTCGCTATCTTTTATTTGGAAGCTGAGCTCTGCTCCTTCACTCTTGCCGATCCAATTCCTTTGAAGCTCTTTGATCGAGGCCGGCCAGTCGAGTAAGGGTTTAGGCATACCATTCTCGCATTTGGTCGGATCTACCAAACGTTCGATCCATACAGGAAGCTCTGCACACGTCATGATCTCTGGAGTCATTTCTTTGTGCTCCATCCAGATGGTCTCATGCGCATCTTTTTCATGCTCGCTCACTTCGCTACAAGCATCTGAGGCCAATTCAAATAGTACGCCAGAAGTGATCGCGATCCTGTTCTGGTCTTTGTGAGCGGCAAAATATTCGGCTTTGACTGGACCCCCCAGCATCTTTACGAACTTGAGATCAGAATATCCTGTCTCTTCTAAAACTTCGCGCTTTGCAGCTTCCACTATATCTTCTCCTGGTTCTACGCCACCAACGATAAAAGTGATCCAAGGGAATTTTTTCCATTTCAATCCTAGGAACTTGTTTGTTTTCGGATCTCGGACGATTGCGTGAATAGTCCTCCTTTCGACGACTTTCTTGCCTTCACGAGGTGGCCATTTTTTGTCTACTATATGCGGGCTTTTTGAAAGGTCGATCGCATCGAGGTCCTCCAATAGTCTGTCCGCATAGTCAGTGATCTTCAAGACCCACTGCCTCATGGGCTTCTTTTCTACCAACGTTCCGCATCTTTCGCATTTGCCGTCTTCTATATCTTCATTGGCCAAACCTGTTTTGCATGAAGG
>CAZJQW010000029.1:0-4066 GCA_964548575.1 uncultured Candidatus Saccharibacteria bacterium | reverse complement strand
TCGGCTCGAATGATTCATAAGCCAATCCTTTTTTGAGTAGTTGCAAAAATATCCATTGAGTCCACTTGTAGTACTTGGGATTAGTTGTATTCACTTCACGCGACCAGTCATAGTCGAAGCCCAAAATCTCTAGCTGTTTTTTGTAACGAGCTACGTTCTTCTTTACGGCGTCAGCCGGATTGGTCTTTGTCTTCAAAGCATAATTTTCGGCTGGAAGCCCAAATGCATCGAAACCCATCGGGTGCAAAACCCAATGTCCATTCATCCTCTTGTACCTAGAGACCACGTCGGTAGCGATGTAGCCTTTGGGATGTCCGACGTGTAGTCCTTCTCCTGAAGGATATGGGAACATATCTAGAGCATAGAATTTCTTCTTACCCTTTTCGGCCGACTTGTAGATCTTTGAAGTTGACCATTTCTTTTGCCATTTTTTTTCAATTTTGGCGGGTTTATATGTTAAAGGCTTTTTGGCCTTGGGTTTGGTTTTTTTCATAAGATGAATAATAGCTCAATAATGCCTAAGTTTCAAAAAACCGTCATCCCACTTGGAATGACGGTCTGTGTGAAAGAGCTGCTATTGGATAAACGAGCAGCTCAAGATCGAAAAGAGGATTAAGCCTGTCACAATGACAGCGACGCAGATAACTACATAGAGATCGGAGTGTTTGTTTTCCGGCTTTGTTGGAGCCGAGGGTTGGTCTCCATGCGTGTAAGCGCACGAGACCCGATGTGCAAACCGAATCTTCGGCTCTGAAGTGAATCCGGAAGCCCGCAATCGACGAGTACTTGTACTTAGCATAAAAAGAGCCTTCCTTTATATTCCACATTATACCATATTATGGCACGTTGTCTAGTGGACTAGAATAATGATACCCTATGTATGGATGTATTAAAAGCACCGGAGTGCCATATGTGGTGGACGAATACAAGCTATTGACAACTTGGATGAACCTGTCTATACTTGTCCCAGTGTTCATTTTTTGTTTTGTCTTTTTGGACACTTCGGTGATCAGTATTGGTTGGTTTCATAAGTGGCTTTAGCGCCACAGTTGTTACCGGCAGTCGCATTCGTGCGCCTGCCGGTTTTTATTTATCCACAGTTTTCCTTGCACACAAAAATGTTCGTGCTATAAATATTGCGTCAAGTAGAGTCCGTCAGAATCCTCGACGGGCAAAGCTGGGCAATGCTACTGGCGCAAGTCGCACCTGCCGGTGTGGGCACAAATAGCCCCGCTAGACTCCTAGAAAGAGTCTCAAGCACCCGAGGCCGATGTTGATCCTGAACATTCATGATTCACGATCACCGGCCTCTTTTTTATTATTACAAATCTTTTATCGCACGGTTCAATTCTTGTTGCATGCCATGGATTTGCGCTTCATGCTGAGATCTCTGCTGCTCCAGTGAACGTATCTCATCTTGGATGGATGTGCGCTCGGTTTCTAGCTTTTGAATTTCCACGTGTAGTCGCTCCGCTTCTTGGTTCTTCTTGTCGTAGTCCTGTCGTCTCCTTCTGATCTCAACTTCTTTCTTCTTGAGATCAATAGATTTTTTCTGCAATTCTTGACTTGCCTTACGGAGATCATCGTTTAGTTTTTGCAAAGCTTGCGCGGATGCTGGTGTGTTCATGATGTTAGTGATTATTATTTATAGTATATTTTATCATAAGCTCAGGGGCGATTGAGTATTAGATTTTGAATTCGATCACATCCCCATCTTTCACCACATACTCCTTCCCTTCCGTTCTCACCCAACCTTTTTCGCGAGCGGCGCCGTATGAGCCTGCTTCCAAGAGCTTGTTCCATTCGATGATCTCTGCACGTACAAATTTGTCTTTGAAGTCGGTGTGAATCGCCGTTCCTGCAAGAGGCGCAGTCCAACCGCGCTCTATCGTCCACGCCCTCGACTCGTCTTCTCCGGTCGTAAAATAAGTAATCAGATCGAGAAGTTGATACCCTTTTTTGATGAGGTTATCTATTCCATCATCCTTGGCTCCGAGACCTTCTCGAAAATCTTTCTTCTCTGAATCATTGAGATCTTTGAGCTCGTGCTCTATTCCTGCATCAACAGCGACCCAAGACGCGCCTACATTTTGGCAATGCTTCATGAGAGCTTGATATCGTTCGTCATTCATCTCATCCAAGTTTTTACCTCCAGCTTTTTTATTGAAAACAAATAGCATCGGCTTTGCTGTGAGGAGATGCATCGATTTCAAGAATGGTGCTTCAAATTCCTTTACAGATACAGAAGAAGCCAGCTTCTCTGATTCAAGTGCAGATTTTACTCTCTCTAGCATTCCGCTTTCAATGATGGCTTCTTTCCTGCCAGCTTTCACTTCTTTTCCTAAATTTGAAAGTCTCTTCGTGACTGTTTGAAGATCAGCAAGAATGAGTTCGAGATTGATGACCTCGATGTCCTTCACGGGATTGATCTTCCCATCTACATGAATGATATTGTCGTCCTCAAAAATCCTAACCACCTGAGCGATTGCATCGGTCTCACGGATGTTGGACAAGAATTGGTTTCCCAATCCTTCACCTGCTGAAGCACCCTTCACAAGTCCCGCGATGTCTACAAATTCGACTGCGGCAGGAATGGTCTTTGCTGACTTTGAGAATTCCGAAAGCTTCCAGAGACGATCGTCAGGCACAGCAACCACGCCCACTGAAGGATCTATAGTTGCGAAAGGATAGTTGGCGACAAGAACGCTCTTCCTCGTAAGCGCATTGAAAAGCGTGGACTTGCCCACGTTAGGGAGACCGACGATGCCGATGGATAGGGACATAAAAAAAATAATCTTATACTTTCGCAAATCCAAAATACTTGACTTCATAGGGGCTTGGAATTGGTTTGCCAGTTGTTAGTTCATCCCATAGCTTTTCGTATTCAGGATCAGTCTTTTGATTTAGAGGAGCGACTCTGCTTCCTTTTATCTTAAGTTGAGATTCAACATAGCCTTGGATCGCTTCTTCCAAATTTGAACGAACTACATCAGCGTCGTCGCTAGATTCTACGATATTGAATTCCAAAGCAACGCCATACCAAGAATCGCCGTCCCTAAAAACGATGCATCTTACATGTCCTTTTTGGGGTGAATTCATGTTCATACGATATCATGACGACGTGTCATATTCAATGTTTCAATAAGCCATGTATCGTCTCAAGACGACGCCTGTAGTTTGCCCCAAACTAGCATTGAAGTTACAATTTCTATTATGAAGAACAAGATACTAATATCAGTGCTTATTGCGTTGGTTGTGCTTATCGGAATTTTGCTATTCTCCAAGATCTCGAAAGCTCCTCTCGTAGATCCTGATGCAAAAATAGGTTCTCCAGTTTCTGGCACCACCACTAGAGCAGTCAAAGATTTGCCAAGCTCTACTCCGATCACGCCTTCTGCCAAACTCCCGCATATCGATTTTCGAGAGATCAGCAAAGTTGACACATCAAAGAAGCAAGCCGTCATCACCATTAACGCCGGATTTGGGGAGAAGTCGGCCGAAGGGATTCTTACTGCGCTCAAAAAGCACAATGAGAAGGCAACTTTTTTCTTGGTCGGAGAATGGGTGGAAGATCACCCTGAACTTACAAAGAGGATAGCTCGAGAAGGACATGAGATTTTCAATCATTCATATAGCCATCCAGATTATCCTTCACTTACCGCAGAAGAAATAAAAAATGATTTGCAAAAGATGGATGACGTGCTCTATAACCTAACGGGCCTTCGCACGCGACCATATTATAGAGCGCCTTCTGGAGCACGAAATCTTGCTGTGAACCAAGCTGCTGCAGAGGCAGGCTTCCAACATATTTATTGGAGTCTCGATCCTCAAGATTGGCGCACAGACATTAGTGGCGAAACCATCAAGAATCAAGTGCTCTCCAATATCCACCCTGGCGCGATCATCCTATTTCATATTGCAAATAGCGCCACAGGCGAAGTGATCGACGAGATCTTCACCAAGCTCAAGGACGAAGGCTACGAACTCGTTTCGCTCACGGAAGCAATATAGTGTTTTAGGTACGGACATTTGTCCCTTTTGTTGACTGTACCATTTCGTTAGGCGA
>CAZJQW010000028.1:610-7086 GCA_964548575.1 uncultured Candidatus Saccharibacteria bacterium | reverse complement strand
TCGCCATCCACATCTTCGGCGATGATGACGACATCCTTCTTGCCTGCTTGGGCGAGTTTTTCGAGCAAAGGCAGGACTTCCTTTATCGATGATATCTTCTTGTCAGTAACAAGAATGGCTGGATCTGAATATTCAGCTTCCATGCGCTCGGCATTGGTTATCATATACGGGGATACATATCCTTTATCAAATTCGATTCCCTCGACAATTTCTGACTCTAGACCTGTAGACTGAGATTCCTCGACTGTGACTACCCCGTCTTTTCCGACTTTTTTGATAGTGTCAGCTATGATCTTGCCTAGCTCAGCCGACTCTGCAGAAATAGTGGCAACTTGGCGGATCTCTTCGTCAGATTTTATAGGCTTCGCTATATCTTTGAGAGCTTCGACAACATCCTTAGAAGCAGCTTCTATCCCAAATCTTATCCCCATAGCATTCATACCCATGGTGGTTTGCCTCAAGCCTTCAGAGACTATGGCTTGAGTCAGTATAGTCGCGGTCGTAGTTCCGTCTCCTGCGCTATCATTTGTCTTTGAAGCAACCTCCTTGATTATCTCCGCCCCCATATTCTCAAACTTATCCTTGAGCGTGATCTCCCTTGCGATGGAGACTCCATCATTCGTTATTGTCGGAGATCCATAGCCTTTGTCCAAGACGACATTCCTGCCTCGAGGACCGAGGGTTATCTTGACTGCATCCGCGACCGCATCGACTCCAGCCTTCAATGACTTGCGCGCAGCTTCGTTGTATAGGATCTTCTTTGCCATATTTTTTATTGAAATTTATTTGATAATCGCTAATATTTCAGATTCACGGACAATATAATATTCCTCGTCTCCGACTTTGATCTTGTCTCCCCATTGGAATATAACTCGGTCTCCTTCTTTTACTTGAAGAGGAATGACTTTGCCTTCTTCCATTCGTCCTGGGCCAACTGCCACTACTTCGCCGCGCTTGCCAGCTTTCTCATCTGCCGAAGCAGGGATGATGATACCCGAAGAAGTCTTCTTCTCTCTATTGTCACTATCTTCTTTGATAAGTACTCTATCTGCCAAAGGCCTAACTTTCTTTGTTGTTTCTTTCATATAGCAACTTTAAAATTAGAATTAATAATTGAAGTTATCGTTTTGTAATTATAGGTATGGAAAGCAATCAAGCAACTTGACTAAGTAAGATAATTGTTTCAAAGAAGATATTGACATTGTTGCCACTTACCGTATCCTTCTTTGCAGAAAGGACATTTTATGAAATATATGAGCAACAGAACGATGCTCTCACTCTACAGAGATGGTTGCTTGCCAGTATGCCTAGTAACAGGTTGGCAGAAGATCCATGGATCAGATCCTATATTAAGGGCGACTGCATACAAGCACCATATCGTCTACTTGGCAGTCTTCCTCGTACTATTGGTGCCGTTTTATATCTTCGAGAGTCCCAATCTAGTCAAGATAGTTGGCGTGATCTCTGCCATGTTTACACTCGGAATCTGGGCTTTCAATCACTCTTATAGGGATTTGTTCGCCACAAGGCTGAACGAACTCCTCAAGGAGCTCCAACTCGGACCAGACCAACTGAGGCAAAAGCGCTTTTCAGATTTCGAATTCGGGTGGATAGCACACACACACTTGTGCTCGCTTGCTTGTGAGTACCATAACAGAAGTACAAGCGAAGCAGACGATGAGAAAGCATACCAAAAGGACAGACAGGATTCACTCCGAAGGTTCAACCGTGCATTCGAGCTCTTCAAAGAGTTTGGACTCTGCAACGATATAGAACGGGATGCAGTTTTTTCACAAGGCCTCAAGCTCAGGCTTGAAATGCTAAAACATTCCGCGGAAGTATTCCGTAATTCCAAAACGTTTGCCGTAGAAATTCAGTCAGGGAGCGGGAGTTAAATAACTTAGACAAAACCAAATCGCAGTACATTGTGCCGCGATTTTTTAATTTTGCAAACCCATCACCCGAAACCCAAGATTTGAGTTGCCCATGACTAGGAACCCCCAAAACTTGCCCTGCCCTCGTTCATCTGCTATAGTATACCCATGCAGTCCGTACTACCCTATATACAGATAATCCTGTCGGTCATTCTTGTGGCCATTATACTTATACAGAGGACGGGCTCACAGATCGGTGGCGCCTTCGGAGGAAGCGACAATTTCAGCTCAGCATTCCACACCCGCCGAGGGTTTGAAAAGACTTTGTTTATACTTACCATTATTGTAGCCATCCTTTTTGCAATTTCTGCACTTATAAATCTTATCAGCTAGTCAGTTCTCTTCAGATAGTTATTGATTCACTAAAGTGATCGAAAAATCGAACATTCGCGAGTTTCGCTTCAAAGGCGGCTCCTCCATATTGAGCTATATTCGACAGTTCTCAGCCACCGAGAAAGCCGTATTTGGAGTGCTTTTCTTGGTTGCTATCATCACTGCCCTATGGATGGCCCAGACCATAAATTCTTCATTCATGGTGAGAATCCCAGCTCATGGAGGCGAGCTTAGAGAAGGACTCATCGGACTGCCTCGAACCATCAACCCTGTTTTGGCAGTCACAGACGTAGACAAAGACATTTCTTCCCTAGTCTATTCTGGCCTCATGAGATCGAATGAGGGCGAGCTTATCACTGACATGGCCAAGAGCTACAAGATATCTTCTGACGGACTCACATATACTTTCATTTTGAAGCCAGATCTCAGATTCCATGATGGCATGCCTTTAACCGCAGAAGACGTCGCATTCACTGTCCAAAAGATACAGGACCCCGCTTTGAAAAGCCCTCGCAAGGCTGATTGGGCAAACGTAGGAGTAAAAGTCATATCGTCTACCGAGATCGAATTTTCTTTGAAGCAAGCCTACAGTCCATTTCTAGGCAATACAACTGTCGGCATAATCCCCAAGCATATTTGGAAAGACGTGAGCGTAGAGCAATTCATTTTCAGCCAATACAACATCGAACCTACTGGCTCAGGTCCTTACAAGATGTCTTCCATTTCTCGCGACAATGGAGGGATTCCCCAGAACTATGTACTTTCAGCTTGGAGGAACTTTAGCGGTGATAAGCCGAAGATAGACAAGATAGTATTCAATTTTTATGCTGACGAAGACAAAGCTCTCACAGCTCTCTTGAATGGATCTATAGACAGCTTGCCTTCTATCTCATCGATCGATGCCTCTACACTCGTTTCCAATAGCGGAGAAAAATACACCGTGACTTCAGTTCCCCTTCCTCGAATATTTGGCATTTTCATGAATCAAAACCAAGCACCCATATTCGCGGACAAGAGCGTCCGAACAGCTCTCGAGATGGCAGTGGATCGCAAGGCTTTGATCGATGTGGCTTTGGGAGGATTTGGACAACCTATAGACAGCCCACTCCCACCTGGAATGTTTGAGTCGAGCGAAGACGTGAATGATGAATTCTCCACTTCCACAATAGAAAAAGCTCGAGCCATTCTCGAAAAGAATGGCTGGAAGCTCGATACAGACGGCATATACCAGAAGAAGGAGAAGACCTCTTCGCTCACACTTTCATTTGATCTATATACAGCTGACACTCAAGACCTCAAACAGACCGCATTCATGTTGAAGCCAGCTTGGTCTGCCGTCGGAGCGGAAGTTGAGATAAAAGTTTTTGAGCCTTCTGATCTCTACCAAAACGTCATCAGGACACGAAAATATGACGCATTGCTTTTCGGTGAATTTATCGGAAAAGACCGCGATCTCTATGCTTTCTGGCATTCATCGCAAAGGAACGCCCCTGGCCTCAATATAGCCATGTACGCCAACAGCAAAGCTGACAAACTGCTCGAAGACATCAGGATCACAAATGACGAGAGCGCAAGGCTAGCCAAATACAAACAATTCGACGAGCTAGTGCGCACAGATATACCAGCGATATTCCTATACGCTCCCGATTTTATATATGCGATTCCAAAATCCCTCAAAGGCTTTAGCCTGAGTTCAGTCACAGTGCCCTCCGACAGATGGAACTCTATAGGAGATTGGTATGTGACAACTGAAAAAGTTTGGAACTTCCTACCAAATGTGAAAGATAAGACCATAGCAGAGAAAGAAACTCCAAAAGATCCAAAAACGAACAACCCAGAATCAAGAGCGAGCATTGGCACCAGTACGAACGCAACGACAACAAAAGCAAAAACAGATTAATACTACTAATACCACACTCAAACACAGCATGGAACCAAAAAATCAAAACGGCCCAAATAGACTCAATAGACCTAACAACGCTTCAAATCATGCGTCCGGTTTTCGCAAGCCTCATCATCACCATCATACTCACAAGACTAGGATCTTGCGCCCAGACACACCTCAAGGTGCGGCATCCTCGATTGCGAACCCGCAAGCACGACCGGCTTCTACGAATTCGATAGGATCGGCATCTACGAATGGCCACAGAATAGTATTGGGAAAAGGTGCGAGGAAGCACCCAGAGGCTCTACGCCACATCGCAGGGGCGAGGATGAGTGTTATCCGCAAAGAAAACCGTCCTGCAAAAAGAGGTCCTTCACGTCCATTGCTTCAATCAAAGAATGAGGATGTTATACCTGCTCTCGCAAAAGACTCTATTCGTATCATCCCGCTTGGCGGAGTCGAGGAGATCGGCAAGAACATGACCGCTATTGAATATGGCAACGATATCGTTGTCGTAGATATCGGCTTCCAATTCAAGGATGAGAATACTCCTGGCATAGACTACATACTTCCAAATACGAAGTACCTCGAGGAGCGCCAAGACCGCATCCGCGCAGTGCTCATCACTCACGGCCACCTAGACCATATCGGAGGCATTCCATATATAATGCCAAGAATAGGCAATCCGCCCGTCTACACGCGTCTCCTCACATCAGTGCTCATCCAAAAGAGACAAGAGGAATTTCCACATGTGCCAAAGCTCGACATGAGAGTCGTGGAAAAGAACGAGACCATCACTTTGGGAGGACTCAAGGTCAAGTTCTTTGCTGTGACTCACACGATCCCTGACGCTATGGGTGTGACTATCCAAACGCCTTTTGGTTCGATCGTGCATACTGGAGACCTCAAGCTTGATCACGACAACGGGGTGCCAACTCAAGAAGAAGAAGCCGAATTCGAACGCGCTTTCAAGGATGAAAAAGTGCTCATGCTCATGGCCGACTCGACCAACGTGGAGAACCCGGGCTTTTCAATTCCTGAGAAACAGGTCCACAAGAACATTGAAGAGATCATCAAGAACATGAATGGCAGGCTCATCATCGCCACCTTCTCCTCTCTTCTAGAGCGCATCCTGAAGATCATCGACTTCGCAGAGAAATACGGCAAGAAAGTCGTAGTGGAAGGAAGAAGCATGAAAAATAATATCGAGATCTGCAAACACTTGGGCCTTATGAGAGCCAAACGCGAGACGATCATCACTTCTGACGACATCGAGAATTTCCCCCCAGAGCGCATAATCATTCTTGCGACCGGCGCTCAAGGTGACGAATTCGCAGCTATGATGCGCATGTCGAACAAGACTCACGCCAAGATCCGTATAACGCCTAGAGACACTATTATGCTCTCTTCTTCGGTCATTCCAGGAAACGAGCGCGCTGTTCAAAAGCTCAAAGATAACCTTTCGAGGCAAGGCGCGAGGATCATTCACTACCGTATCGCAGATGTTCACTCATCTGGACATGCGAACCGCGACGAGACCGCCTGGATACACAAAAAGATCCATCCCAAGTTCTTCATGCCTTTGCATGGATATCACTACATGCTCCGCGTGCATTGTGAGATTGCAAAAGAAGCGAACGGTCTTGCTGACGACGCCGTGGTCATCCCGGACAACAGTGCAATTATCGAAATACAAAATGGAGGGACGAAGCTCGTAAAGCTCCGTGAAAAAGCCGCTTCAGGTCTAGTGCTCGTGGATGGATTCTCAGTCGGAGATGTGCAGGATGTTGTTATAAGAGACAGACAGATGCTCGCTCAGGATGGAATATTCATCATATTTGGCATCATCAATGCCTCAAACGGCAAACTCAAGAAATCACCTGACATAATATCGAGAGGATTCGTCTATTTGCGCGAGTCACAGGACTTGCTACATGAAGTGCGTCTTATCATCAAAGAGACCGTCGAGAAATCCACTCGAGGTCAGAATCCTATCAATGTAGACTTTGTTAAAGACTCCATCACTGACGCAGTAAGCAAGTTCCTCCTGCAGAAAACAGCAAAAAGGCCGATGGTCATACCGGTTATTCTCACGATATAGTCACGCCGAGGTCGGACCTACTGTAGGCCCGACCTAAAGACTCAAAGGATCTATCATGGTCCTCTGGATAGTCTCGGCCTTGATCATGACTTGGTTTCCATAAAAGGCGTTCTTGGGAGCAGCCCAATTGCCTCCTGCATAATATCGGAGAGCGGCCGTTCTCTCGGCCGTATATGTCCTACCCGCTCCTCCAAGGTCCGCGAGATACATAGCCGAAGCCATG
>CAZJQW010000028.1:0-600 GCA_964548575.1 uncultured Candidatus Saccharibacteria bacterium | reverse complement strand
CTTTTACGTGTTGATCTCGGTAATCCTCGGATCATTGCATGTGAGTCTTGCATGGAAGAACAAAAACTTTTATAAGCTTCTGTTTCAATGTACTTCAAATCCATAGCAATAATCGCTTGACTTTGAAGCTCAACAATCGATCCATTCGCTTGATTGTAAAAGACTAGTTTTTCCTTTATCGATAACCTTCCAAATCCCTCAGCAATATTTGATGCGACAGAAACAGCTGCTCGCCTCATTTGGTTAGTGAGCCCAAATCTTTCCGTTTTAGGAAAGCCCTTGGTTATTAGATATACATTATTTGTAAGCTTCCTTGAAGCTTGCCATGCGTCCAAATCATAAAAGCTAACAATTTTATTATTCATAAATTTACTTTCCCTGCTCCCTCCTTCCTCCTTCCTCCTTCCTCCCTTCTCCTTCCTCCTTACAAACTGAGTGGATCGATCATTGTCCTCTGTATCGTCTCAGCTTTTATCATCACCTGATTTCCATAGAAGGCATTCTTTGGCAATGCCCAGTGTCCTCCAGCATAATATCGAAGAGCGCCAGTTCTTTCTGCTGTGAATGTCCTGCCCTTGGCACCCAAATCTGAAAGATACA
>CAZJQW010000027.1:4339-7123 GCA_964548575.1 uncultured Candidatus Saccharibacteria bacterium | reverse complement strand
TCCGGAGAGGGTGGAGCTTTTCTTTGCGGGTTTCAATTCCTCGATTTCCTCATCCATGCGGACTGTGCCAGTTAGTCTCTCGAAGAATGATCTCTTGTCTTTTGCCATATGAATGTTTATTAAGGTTTAAATTTTAAGTAATTTGGATGTACAGCTTTGATCTCTTCGAACAGTATGAGCAGTATGACTATCGCTCCCCAGAACCATGCGAATACTTGGAGCGCATCTGCAACCGTTATTGCGTCAATTATAGACAAATTGAATGCAGCATGCAATGCGACAGAAGCGACAAACCCTACTATCCCTGCCAAAACCTTACTGCCGAGTCCCTTGTAGAACACCAAACCTAGGGCAAACCCTATCGTGGCGGAGCTAACAACATGGACCACTGTCGCGCCTATGAATCTGAGATTACTGCTCACTATGCTTGTAGCCAAACTTCCTCCTGAAGCGGGGTTCAAGGCGAATAGGACGTTCTCTACTGCTGCGAATCCTAGCGCGGCTATTATGAAATAGATCATTGCGTCTATCGGTTCATCATTGAAATCGCTGTTCAAGGCGATGAGAAATACCGCTAGGAATTTGACTGCTTCCTCAACTGACGCCCATAAAAAATATCTTGTGTTTTCGCTTGCAACAGCTTCGGCGATAGCTCTTTCGGCAAATATAGCAAGTAGGACAGACCCCATTCCGCCTAGAAATGTGAATATGAGGAGAGATCTAGGCTCAGGATGCTCCTTGTCTTCTTTGACCCAGAAATAGATCCAGATTACGGAAGGGATGATGCCTGCCATCAGGGCAAAAATGAACTGAGAACTCGTGGACATGGGTGTATTATATCAGCCCTTGTGGCAAGAATGAGAATGAATCTGGGGATTGTTATTCAATTTCTAAAGATCAATTCGTGAAGGTACATAATAAAATCTACTTGACAAATGTTGCATTTACTGCTAATACATAGGAAGAAATGTTAACCCTCGATTGCTAGCTTTTGTCAAATGTAGCCCTTGGTGGGGCTATAGCGATAGGGGAATTGAAAGGCAAATATGAACTCAAAATGCAAAATGTTGGTGTTGTTTGCGGCGCTGTTCGTCGCATTCTCTGTTCCGTTGTATTCGGCGGTGGTGTTTGAAGATGACGCTTCGGGCCCTGGAATTGTTGTGACCGTGCCCCAAGGGCAAGGTCCGCAACTCTCTGGAAGTCCCTGGCCTCCCATCCAGCCACTCTTGAGCCAAGCAGTCGATAAGATTTACATCTTTTCGCTCTGTTCAAGCAAAAGCCTGTACGCTGCGGCCTCGAGAAGACAAGTGATGAACTTTCTATATGGCGATACGATATCGCAAGATAGATCGTTCTATCCTGACACTGCGTACCTCATTCCGCACGACGGGTGGCAGCTCTATGATGGTTGTTTAACCTCGAACCTATTCTTCTGGGATGGAAAAGATTCCCCGGTGGACGTTAGTATTAGAAATGAACTCGGGCACAGACTCATCTTTAGCGTTGTAATGACCAATGACGTGCATAAGTATTGGTGTCGAATCATCGGCACTGGCACGAACTTCGGAAACGCACTCTTCAACGTAGCAACTAACGATAGTGGAGCTGAAAACAAGTTCAATGAAAACTACGTCGGTATTTCTTTCGGGGCGAATAGGACATGTGAGACAACTAGAGACCCTTCTGATGGAAGATGGATTGTTAAGCAAGGCGGTGACGATACTGTCTATTGTAGCAATCAATATCCGTCCGCAGTGACCTATGATGTTGCCTTGCGCTTCGGTGGCTCAATGTACAAGACCATTAGCACAGCCATCTCCGGCATGAATAACATCAAAGGTGAATTCGAGCAAAACCCTCAGACATTGACGGCGGAGCTCGTGTACATCGACGGGGGAGTTGAACGAGTGGTGAGTAGCTATACGATCAAAAGTGCCGTACCTAAGTTGGTCGCAACTCGGGCTTCGCAAGGCATTCGGTTGGACGTTGTCGGCGGGCAGAAAATGCTCACTTACAAGTGCCAATCAGCTACTTCACTGACTTCGCCCAATTGGACTCTGTTCCACCCCGATAGTTTCGCTTCGGGCAGGGTGTGGAGCGAGCCTTCAGGGGAGCCCAAGAGGTTCTTCCGGCTCTTTTCAGGAAATATCGAGGCATTCTAGTTCATATTGCCTCACACAAACGGTCTCAGCAATGAGACCGTTTTTTAATTGACACATTGTATTACTTATGGTAGCTTCATCTTACATTATCAATAATGTTATTACTAAGGCTATAAGCCATATTTATCATGAAAAATCGTTTAATTTACCCCGTTATGGTTCTTGTGGCTGCGATCCTCTTTACAGGAGTGGCAGTTACAAATGCAGAGGTCTCAAATGGCGACGACGATATCGTTGCTCCTATTTCGAATCCGAGCGGTGGACCTACAGAAGTAACAAATGGTGATGATGACATAGTAACTCCTGCACCTCAGGGCATGTCTTCAGGCACGATTGTTACCAATGGTGATGATGACTTTGTTGTTATCACATCAACTCCAAATACTGGATCGGCCGTCGTTACCAATGGAGAAGACGACATAGTCACTCCTCCAGCTCCACAAGGTGGATCTTCTGGAACTATAGTCACTAACGGAGAAGATGATATTGTCACTCCTCCTGCTCCTCAAGGTGGGTCTTCAGGCACAATCGTAACAAACAATGACGATGATGCAGTTGTAACCCCTCCAGTCACACCGGTCGATCCTGAGACTCCTTCGAACACAAGTTCAGGTGGTCGCAG
>CAZJQW010000027.1:0-4329 GCA_964548575.1 uncultured Candidatus Saccharibacteria bacterium | reverse complement strand
TCGCAGGTCACGATCTTTAGTAAAGGTTGTTGCTACTTCGACTGCTACCACATCCCCAGTCACTGCTTCTACTTCATGCCCAGTTTTGACTTCATATTTGAAGCTCGGCTGGAACAATGATGTAGCACAGGTCAAGGCTCTCCAGTCATTCTTCAAGAATGTCGAGAAGATGGATATCTCAGTCACTGGCATATTTGATGCACAGACTGAATCAGCTGTAATGGTATTCCAAAAGAAATATTTGGAAACAGTCCTCGGCCCATGGCATGCAACTATTCCTTCAGGCGTTGTCTATATAACGACTTTGAAGAAGATCAACCAGATCGGTTGCGGAAGTGCTTTGACTTTGACCGGAGAAGAGCTCAATACTATAGCTTCTTACAAAGCTCCAGTAGATGGTGAAGCAACAGGAGAAGTCGGTGCAATCGCCCCAGTATTGGGAGCCTCAAATGCAACAGGCACTCTCGATGTGACCCTCGCTTCAGTTGAAAATACAGCTGCAGCCGGAGATACATCACTTGCAAAGAAGTTCTGGAACTTCATCACAGGCTTGTTCAGATAATCATTATTTAGAGTCTATCTTCCAGGTACCTCTAGCTTTGAGCCCGGATCCCGAAAGGGGTTCGGGCTTTAAAGCGCCTGAAAGTGCGATCATGAGAGCGTTATCTCCTGAGACATGCTTCGTGGGCAGGAACAATTCGATACCATATTCGTTCGCTATAGATTCGAATGCTTTCCTAAGACGTTGATTGGCACTGACACCTCCACCTATTACGAGAGATGCTGAACCGGTTTGTTCGAGCGCCATTCTAAGCTTTGCAGATAAGGTCTCTGTTACGGCCGTTTCAAATTCCAAGGCTAAACCCTTTTTCATCTCTATAGTCACTTGTCCGTGCTCCTTTTCGAGATCTCGCAAGGCATATAAGACAGCTGTTTTTATCCCTGAAAATGAAAAATTCAAGTCTCCGCTATTCGACATAGGTCGGGGAAGTCTGACCAGACTCTTCAACCCAGCAGATTCGGCTTCTTCTGCCATTTTGGATAATTCTGGACCTCCGGGATATGGAAGCCCAAGAAGACGTGCCGCCTTATCGAAAGCTTCGCCGACAGCGTCGTCTTTTGTTTGGCCAATGATCTTGTAAGAACCTATCTTCTCGATGCTCACGAATTCTGTATGCCCACCACTAATGAGAAATGCGAGAGAGGGCAGGGGAAGCGCTTTCAGTTTCTGCCATTCTCCTTTTTGTATATTCGAATCGATGAGCGACCCTAGAACGTGACCTTCCATATGATTCACGGGTAAAACTGGGATATTCCAAAGCTTCGCGAGCATGCCTGCCAAAGTTATTCCGACCCAGAGAGCAGGTTCCAAACCGGGACCTTCCGTGACCGCGATCCGATCTATGTTCGGCACGCTCTTCAAAAAAGGAGCATTCATGAAAGCTTCATATAGCTCTGGGTTTTGAGGAGCGATATCTTTTTGAAAGTCACGAGCTCTCTCTTCATATTCCTTATCAGTCAATTCACGCAAAATTGGCAGAGATGATTTGAGCAGAGCCTTTTCTAAAATGGGGATCAGATTTTTTCCGTGTTCTCTTTTTGCGAGAGTAGGATATACACCGCCAAATTTGCTGTGCAGATCAGCTTGTGAATGTATGAGTGAAGCCAAGATCTTGCACTCCGTAGGAGCCCCTTCTCCGCGGGTTTCGATCAGAGCTATAGCTGTTTCGTCGCACGAAGTCTCAATTCCCAATATTTTCATGTTTCGATACTATCATATTTTAGGCATAAAAAAGAACCGCCAAGTGACGGTTCATGAGAGAAGGGTTAGGTTTAGTTTGTCTTGCGCTCAGGTTGAGCGAAACTAAGCAAGTAAGTTACTACAACAAACACCACCAGAGCCAAGAAGAGCGGAAGAAAAGTCCAATTGTGATGATAATTCTGGATAATCCAGATGAATATTATGGCCGAAACAAAACTCGGCACGCATCTGCTCGGTTGCCCCACAAGTATGAGACAGGGGCCGATGACTGTGAGCAGGGAGCTGGTTAGGATGAATCCTAGAATCCCTCCTGATCTGGCACCCAAGTACACCAAGAGCGCCGCCAGAAAGAACTGTGGTATTGCCATGATGATTTTCATAGTTCTCCTTTGTTGAGGTCCAAGAGAAATTTACATCGACCGAGAGTTTGAGTCAATGCTTGGTTGTGAACAGAGGATCAAAAACGAGATTCTAATTAACTGTACGAGTTTTCAGTGCCTTAATCATAATGTCCGCGTCCTTGAAATTCGGGCTCCTCTTGTGATTCTAAGACAGCAGAATTAAATTCGTAGTAGAGGAAAGTACCGATGAGAATCAATATGTCAGAGAGAATAAAAATAGGAAGATAAAGTTGGAAACTATTGGCTGGTTGAGGAATATATAGGCCAACAAACATGAGGCCGGCTAATGCGAGAGTAATCTTTGCAACCTTTGCGACAAAACGCTTTTGTGCGAGCAACTTGATGGCTATCGAAAATAGAACATAGTAAAGCGAAAGAAATACGTTTGATTCGCCCAAATTTACGTCGGGTGATATCAAAAAAGACAAGTTTGCTACAAGTAAGGATACAACGAATATCATAACTCCATCGAGCATAAGCAAAAATGAAAGCTTATAGAAAAAGTTGCTAAACTTTTTGGGAAGAAATTTGATACCGGAGATGTATGCAACAATTAGAAAAATGAAGAACAAGCTAACAAATGTATACAGTCCGATTTCAATATCGTTAACGCCAATATTCCATTTAAGTATATAGAAAATAGCAAGAGTAATGAGGCTTGATGAAATATTAACAGTTATATTGTAAGAGGTCATTAGATGTCAGCAAATGCAGAGTCTCATGTTTTCTCGATCATCATTGTGCGCGGTAAGGGACTTGAACCCCTGACCCTCCCCACGTCAAGGGGATGCTCTACCAACTGAGCTAACCGCGCGAACGGAAGTACTTTACCAAATTTGAGCCAAAAAATCTATCATTCCTCAGTCTCACCGATGAGCTCGACATGCTTCCTAGACGCAGTAGAAACCTCGTAAGATTTCAGGGAATCTAACCTGACTCCATCATTCGATTTTGAAAGACGAAGTTCGACCACTAGACCCTTCATAACCTCAGGTGAAAAATATTGATCAAATAGCAAGTTGCCCAAAGAGTAATATACGGGTATGCCGTCCAGCCATTCATTCTCGCCTATAATATGCGAGTGTCCTCCTATGACAGCTCCAGCTCCAGCTGCGGCAAGAAGACGTGCTTGATTCCGCACAGTATCCGAAGGTTCCTTCTTGTATTCTTCGCCCCAGTGAGGCATCACGATGACGAAGTAATTATTATTAGATAGTTCGTTCACTTTGGCGAGGACTCGGTCGAAGCCCTTTTGAAATGAGTGATATCCCACAAATGCGACCTTCATCCCGTTTTTCTCTATTAGAAGTTCGGTTGAGCTCGCGTTCCATGGGTCACCAAAATATTGAATACCCGTTGAAGCTAGATTTGCTTTTGTCTGCAAAAATCCAGATGTTCCAAAGTTATCTGTATGATTGTTCGAGAGGCTCACAACATCTACGCCGACATTCTTAAGTGCTTCCAAAGATTCGGGATCGAATGTGAATACGAGCTCTTTCGTCGTGCTCCCATCGGGTCTCAAAGTCTTTGATGGAAATGAAGTTACTGGACCTTCGAGATTCACCACTGCTATATCCGCAGAGTCAAAGAGGGGAGCTACTGGCGCAAGCAATGTATCGTATCCATTTGTTTGGCCGAGCTGTCTCACTTTGCGATCGAACATGGTGTCGCCACCTATGACGATCTTCAGTGTGTCATTTTTTGTTTTGAATATTGAGGGCTCAACAACCTTTGGGCTATACGTCGGCGTTGGACTCGTATTGTCTTCAAAGAAGTTAGCCAAACTCGCTTGAATCTTCGATGCGTTGAAGCCAGTTTTGTCTTGCACGAATGAGATGATTGGTGCGCTACCCTGATCAACTGCCCAAATAGCTCCCGCGCCAAAAATAAAAGCGAAGGTCGCAAACCCAAAATGTCTGAAAGATGAATCTTCCATGTAATTATTATACATCTTTTGGGTGATGTATGGTGCTTATATAACTTACCGAAATTTTTGTAGCCCCACGGGGATTCGAACCCCGGTTAACAGATTGAAAACCTGCTGTCCTAGACCAGGCTAGACGATGGGGCCAACGGGGGAATAATAACCTGAATTGTCCTTTCTTTCAAGCTGGTTGAATGACCCCACCCATTTCTGCACTCTGTTGGTAATTTACTCACATAATA
>CAZJQW010000026.1:363-7353 GCA_964548575.1 uncultured Candidatus Saccharibacteria bacterium | reverse complement strand
TCGAACCTAGGACCCCAGAGGTATAAGCTCTGTGCTCTAACCAGCTGAGCTAAGGGCGGGTAAGTGCCAGTCTATAGTACGCAAAAAATAGAAAACTGGCAAACGCGAATCAGCCTGTTTATCTAACTCAATTTCGCATCCACCACCTTATCCAGCGTCTCATCGCGCCTTTTCACTTCGACTCCTTGAGTTGTCAAGATGGCTTCATATTCTTCCCTTTCTATAGTCTCGACTTCGATGAGTCTCTTTGCGACCGTATCAAAAGCTTTTTTATTTTCAACCAAAGTCTTCTCGGCGAGAGTCCTAGCCTCCGACATTATCCTCGTCACCTCTGCGTCTATTTCTGAAGCAACCTTGTCAGAATAATCATTTTCCCTGACTCCCATGCCGAACATCGGCCTTCCCGCAGGAGCCTCGAGAGCCACTGGACCTATCTTGTCCGACATACCATATTGAGTGATCATGCTCCTTGCGAGAGCAGTCGCGACTTGAAGGTCATTGGATGCGCCTGTAGTGAGATCTCCAAAGATCATCATCTCAGCAACATACCCTCCGAGAGAAACAGCTATATCATCTAGGAATTCTTTTCGAGACTGCAATCGTCGCTCTTCAAAAGGCAGCTTCAAAGTATAACCAGCGGCGCGTCCTCGCGAGATGATCGAGATCTTATGAACCGGATCTGCGTGAGGCAAAATAGAAGAGACAAGTGCGTGACCTGCTTCGTGATACGCAGTGATCTGCTTTTCCTTGGGCGACAAGACATGGCTCCTCCTCTCAGGGCCGAGCATGACTTTTTCTATTGAACGTATGAGATCGAACTGGCCGATTTTCGTCCTATTCTCGCGGGCTGCAAGAATGGCTGCTTCATTCATGAGAGATTGAAGATCAGCTCCAGAAAATCCGGGTGCCCTCTCAGCAACGACCATCAAGTTCACATCCTCGGCTAGTTGTTTCCTTGCTGCATGTATCTTCAATATCTCAAGACGATCATTCCTATCAGGAAGATCTATAACCACTCGCCTGTCGAATCTACCTGGCCGAAGTAGAGCAGGATCGAGCACATCAGGCCTGTTCGTAGCCGCCATGACTATAACTTTCACATTCGGCTCGAAGCCGTCCATCTCAACAAGTATTTGATTCAAAGTCTGTTCACGTTCATCATTGCCTCCTCCCATGCCAGAACCGCGAGCTCGGCCGACTGCGTCTATCTCATCTACAAAGACGATAGCTGGCGCATGCTCCTTTGCCATCTTAAACAAGTCTCGGACGCGAGAAGCTCCTACTCCGACGAACATCTCTACAAATTCGGATCCTGAAATAGAGAAGAATGCTACGCCAGCTTCTCCAGCAACCGCCCTAGCAAGCAAAGTCTTTCCTGTACCAGGCGCTCCCATGAGAAGCACACCCTTGGGGATCTCTGCTCCAATCTCTATGAATTTCTTGGGGTTGCGCAAAAAGTCTACGATCTCAGACAATTCCTGCTTTGCTTCTTTTGCTCCAGCAACATCTTTGAATGTCACCTTCTGCTTTAGATCTGAAGGCAAGATGATGCGGGCTTTTGATTGGCCGAATGTTAGAGCCTGCATACCAGCTCCTTTCATCTGCCTTGAAAGTATCCAAACGAAAAAAACCAAGAATAGAATTGGCGCCAAAAATGGAGCTAGAGCACCAGTCCAATACCAAAAACCTCCCGGTTGATCGACTGTTATCGTGGTAGATGCCAAAGCTTGAGGCGAAACTCCCAATCTACTCAAGCTCTCCAAAAGTGGAGCATCAACTTCTTTCCTAGCGATCTTCAAGCTTTCATCGACATAGGTTGCTTCTATCTTGTCCCCCCTCACCTTCAATGATCCGACCTTTTTGGCTTGAATGTCGTTCGCAAGATCTGATATGGATATCTCCGACGACTTCTTGTCTTGATTGTTGAATTGAGCGTATATCCCTGTAAGCAAAAGAAATACGAGAACTGTGATTGCCAGAATGTTCAAGAATCCCATCTTGGGTGGGATGTAGCGCTGACCGCGCTTGTTCCTATTCGAACGGGGGTTTGGGGTGGAATTTAAGGCCATATGCGTTTAGACGTATGATAACGTTAGAATATACAGATAATGACTCATTATGGAATATTTCTCAAGTATGATGGGCAACATTCGTGTAAAAAATACCCGACTCACTCAATGAGTGAGTCGGGGGTGTGAAAAGTTTACGTATCCTAAGCTGACAAGACACTCCTATTATCTCGAGCAAAGGAACGGACTTCGGGAACATGGATCTGCGCCCTCGATGCAAACTGCTCATGTCGATTGGTATGGCTTCTCTCCTGTTCAAGATGGGCTTGAAACAAGAGGATTCTCTGTGAAAGAGATGGGATCACCGTTCCGATAAGGCCTGCTTGCCTGAACAGATCCTCATCTAGATAGAACTGCTCCGGATATCGGAAGTGCCGATAGGCCAGTTTCCATTTCGATAAGCGATGCTCATCGTTCTCACTTTCCCTAAATTTGACCAAGCCACAAATCGCGCAGACCGTGAATTTGTAGCACCTGAAGACGTCCCCTTCGACATGGATCACCTGAAACTTTTTCTCGGGATTCCTGTCGCAACACATGTCTTTTTTCCGCCTGCTTTTGCGAAGTTCAGCTTTGTGATATAGCCAACTGACGAATGCGATGCATATCGCAGCTCCGACGAGCTTGGCGAAAAGAATGATTGTTCCTGCCATAATTAGTTTCTTTCTTTGTTTTAATGTTCCTGCCTGAAAATAACTTAACATTTAAAGTCGAACATGTCAACATCGCCATTTTTCCGCAGCTTTTTCTTGCTTTTTTTACCCACGAATGTAAAATCGTGAGTCTGTTGCCGTCGGAAAAGCATGAAAGAAAAGAAAGAACTTACAGTCAGTCTCTTCGCGATTCCCCTCTTCTTAGCGGTTATTGCTTTTGTCTATAAATTTTTCACCCTCTTCGACTGGTGGATATATCTTTTCTTTGCAGTTGTGATCTTCCTCATATTCAAGTATGAGGCGTAACCTTAGTACGAACAGACTGCGAATTGAGGAGAGCGTGAATCTCGGCCTTGTGAATCTGTAAGCATAAAATTTTCCGCCAATATCTCATCATCGATAATATATGCTCTGTCTATATTACAGCTGCGTATTACGACCCAAACAGTTTTTGTCCTTGATCCCGATCCAGCGTCTCCGACCATCGCATATTCCCATTTTGAAAATTTAAGCCCGTTTTTAGAAAATTCGCTAACTTTCGTCCTTGAAGGATCATATCCTCCGCCGACTGGACCCGATTCTCTGATAGAAGCGATCTCATTTTGATCAGAGACATCCAAAACAGATACGCTCTTATCTTTGGAAGAAAATGTATAGGAGCTATAAGTAGGATGCACTTCCTCGCTCATAGTCCAATATGCAGGATACACGACTGAGAATGCGTCGATATTTTTGGTCTCATACTTTCCAACCGAGCTCGATTTGTTCGAGTTGCTAAAGTAATACACGCCCGCAACTACGATAACTGCGATGAATATAATAGCCCAAACCTTACCCGCACCTTTTTTTGAATTTTTCATATACTAATTATATCAACTCTGAAAAACAAATATGTGGAGATATCCCCAATAAAAAACAGGAGTGTGAGCTCCTGTTTTTTCTATTAATGCTTTTACTGTACTTCAACCAACCAATTCGAGGCACTCCAACCCTTTACACCATTGTCATATTGAATATTCCACCAAGTATATCCGTTAGCATATGCAGGACCTGCTTCGACGGTACCTTGGGTACCGGGTCTAGCTGTGCCTACTACGGTGCCTTTGGAAGAAGCGGTCTGTCTGACTTTGAGCCTGGCAGTAGTCTGCACCCTGTCTCCTATCTGTATGCCAGTAGAAGTAACAGCGGGTGTGGTTACTGATATCTGGTTAGATCTGGCTGATTCGTTCTCTGGGTTCGCATAGTCATAGGCGGAGACTTGATAAGTATAAGTAGTGTTGGGAGTCACAGAGTTGTTCTGATAAGTGGTACCATCTGTGACATTGGCGTGTTGTACCCCATTTCTATATACCCTGTAGCCTGCGAGACCTGAGGTTACCTGATTTGCAACTATAGGATCAGTAGAACCAGTCCAGCTTAGGGTGATTTGGGAAGAAGAGTCTGCTCTACCTGAAAGAACTGGAACAGTAGGAGGTGTTACATCAGGTCCTGGGGTAATTATCGTAGTGTTTGAGGTTGTGATCGATACAGCATTCGAAGTAGTCACCTGCCCGATGGAGTCCGTGGCCCTCGCCGTCACAGTATGTGAGCCGTCAGCGAAAGCGGTAGAATCCAATGAATATATGAATGGGGCACTGATTACTGAGCCTTCCACATTTCCATCTACAAGGAAATCTACTCTAGTTACTGCCTTATCATCGGAAGCTGTGGCTGAAAGATCAACCGTGCCTGTAATCCTCTGACCTCCCGTAGGAGATGTGATCGAGACTGTAGGTGGAGTGTCCGTGACCACAGTACCAGTGTACTCGTAAGGTCCGATGTCCCAAGCTCCAGTTGCAGGTCTCGCCACTTTGTCTCTATCAACGCAAGCAGTAGGATCCTGTGTGCAAGTCGAGCTCATATTCACTCCAGTATTGATAGCGGGGCTACTTGCTTGCAACCTGTAATTCCCAGTTGAAGGTGAAACTAGAAGAGGATTGATAATCCTGCTATGTGCATCAAAGCCAGCTGCTTGCCATGCAGAGTATGATGGGAAGAAGCGTCCTGCACCACCTGCCGCATCATCAAATAATGCGAAATTGTTTGTACCAACTATCTCATGGTAGATATTGTTGTCTATCGAAACATTTGTATAAGGAGAATGCACACCTACAGGCATTCCACATTTCAAGAATATATTATTTTTTACTTCACTATTCGATTTTATATTCATGCAAATATGATTCGTCGACAAAATATTGTTGAAGAATTTGCCCCCGTAGTCCTTGCCACCTCCGATTGTGATCAAGCCATTCGAAGGATAACTGGTCCCCTCTGCGATCAAGATATTGTTATAAACAAGAGCTTGCATGTCTGTATAGTATATCCATCCTGTTATATGCGTTCCCATATCTCCATGGATATAGTTGTCATGAATAACAAGATCGGTCAGACCTGCTCCTGAATGGTCAGCCCAAAGCTGGATACCATCGCTATGGAACCAACAGTCCCCTGTACAATTGGGCCAATCAGTATCCCAAATATATGCATCAGAAATATCGTTACCATAGATCCTCACACGATTTGCAGTAGCATTCGTATTTCCTGAGCCAAAGGTGATTCCATTCGATACTCGAGAAATTCTGTTGTTGTATATTTCTACATCCTCTGTATGACTGCTTCCAGGATATTGATACGAAACACCAGTATTTGCATCTACTATTACGTTGTCATGGATCCGTGAGTGGCTGCCCTGCGCATATATTCCTGAGCCTGATCCATTTCTATCGCCGATTCCGTCTATCATCCTATACATACCGTTGATAGTTAGATTCTTGACTTCACAATAGTCACATCCATAGAGCCAAACACCTTCTTGATTGTACTGTCCAGATAATCCTGTTCCATTTGAAGTCGATTCGACGACTCCGTTCTCACCTCCGTCTATTACAATGTAAGATGACTGCCTAACTAAGATAGCCGGTCTGTGCGTTCCCCATACATCATAATCAAAATAAGGTGCGCTTATCTTTGCATCTCTCTCGAATTTAATAGTTATGGGTTTCCCTGCGGTTCCAGAGCCTGCAGTCTGAATAGCTTTCGTGATCGTTCCACAAAGATGGACTGTCGTGCCTGGCGCTATCTTCCCTGCTCCTGTTCCCCAATTCAGATAATTATTGAGCCAGGACACAGGCAGAGGGCTAGTACAGCTCGATCCATTTCCTGTTCCATTTTGAGATATATAGACGTTGCCAAGAGGAAGAGCGGTAGCGATAGTGACACTCACAGAAGAAGTATTTGTTTGCCCTGCCGTATCAGTTGCACGCGCAATGATCGTATGAGTCCCTGTGAGACCCGTTGTATTCAAAGTTGCAGAATATCCAGAACTGCTATTCGAAGAAATAACTGTTCCGTCAACAGAAAACTGAACAGAAACGACTCCTTTGTCGTCAGTTGCGTTCGCTGTTATCGTGACTGATCCGCTCACTGTAGAATTGTTCGCTGGAGATGTGATGGAGACTGAAGGAGGACTGTCTACAACAGCCGTAGTTCCTGCTATCCTAGCCATCATGACCCAAAAAGCTTTCGCGACCCTCTCGGATCCGAGAGCGTTCAAGTGTCCACCGTCGTATGTATATCCTGAATAGAGTGCTTCGTATCCTCCACTTCTTACAGCTGTGCCAGCCGTATCATGAGATTGGACTGCTGCAACGTCGAAAAGAACAATATTATTGGCATTAGCGTATGTCCTCACGTAATTGTTGAATGCATCCGTGTTAGCAGATCCTGAAGTCGTAAGAGGCATCGTCCACCAAACAAATTTCTTCGTTGGATATTGTGTTTGGAGCTGTTCCATTTTAGTCCTGTAGTAATTCCATTCTGTGAGGGGGTCTACTCCGTTATCTCTATAGCAGAACTTCATCGTCAATACGTCGAAGCTTCCGCGCTGTAGAGCTGTCTGTGCGACTAGATCGTCTATTTTCTGTTGCCAACCCGGATTTCCTCGAGCTTGAAAAGCGAAGTTCGTCCTATTGAATGCAGAATTTTGAATTGTGAGAGCGTTCAAGCCGTCATTGATATTGGAACCAACTGACGCATGCCTGACCATGATCTTTTTGGCTGCGGCGGCTTGGATATTGGCAGTCGTGAGGCCCGAAAACTGGGCTACTGACGTATGATCGATGATCACGCGAGTGGACGTTGTTTGAGCTTCGGTTTTCAATATATTGGGAGCTCCAAATATTGCAAAACCTAATAGAACAAATGCTCATAATACGAGCCATTTTCGA
>CAZJQW010000026.1:0-353 GCA_964548575.1 uncultured Candidatus Saccharibacteria bacterium | reverse complement strand
CATTGTATCAGGCCAGATTATTTATTGTCTTAAGTGGTGTGTATAACAAACTCTCCTTCTTTTTTCCAGATGACCTCTTCGTTTATGACCAGCTCGCACATTAGCCATTTTAAGCTTGTGGGCGGTATGGGTACAGCATTCATTTTTAGGACACTTCGCACAAGTGAAGTCAGACTTTAGTTGCGCGAAGTGACGTAAAAAAGAAGTTTGTCCCCGGCTTCCCGGCCACCCGGCTCTCATTACTCTCATTCGTAGCAAAACCGCCCAATTACAAGCAGCGAGCCGATTTACTTATTTTTGCATAAGTTCAGATACATATGGCACTCCTCTTAATTGAGGATTTATGCGCATTT
>CAZJQW010000025.1:0-7863 GCA_964548575.1 uncultured Candidatus Saccharibacteria bacterium | reverse complement strand
ATCGTATGAATCAGTCTCGATTCCAAAACAAATTTCAACTTCATAGACCTTATCTAGATTCAAATACTCCTCTTTCTTTTTACATTCATCGCCTATGAGGATGAGCAGGATGCCTGAAGCCATCGGATCCAACCTGCCAGCATAGGTCATGGGCACGTCCTTTAGATCCGGATGCTCGCTTCGAAAACGCTCCAATGCTTCGAGAGGAGTTTCACCAACATCTTTCCAGATCAGCTTATTCTTCATCGCTAGCTTCTCCAGCTTTGCCGGTCTTTTCAAATTCGTGCAGAGCTTGGATTATCTTCTCGATGTCTCCATCCAAGATCTGAGGCAAACCATGCCAAGATTGTTTGATACGATGATCAGTGATCCTATCTTGAGGATAATTGTAAGTCCTAATCTTCTCTGATCTATCGCCTGTGCCGATCTGACCTTTTCTTTCTGCAGAGAATTTCTTCATATCGGCCTCTTCTTGGATAGCTTCGAGCTTGGCCATGAGTATCTGCATCGCTCGCTCTTTGTTCGCATTCTGACTTCTCTCGGCAGTGGCTCTGATCATTATGCCAGAGGGCTTGTGGAAGAGGCGCACAGCAGTTTCGACTTTGTTAACATTCTGGCCACCTTTACCTCCTGAACGTGAAAATTCGATCTCAATATCTGAAGGACTGATCTCCACTTTCGACTTCTTGCGAATAGGCATGATAGCCAAAGAGACAGTAGAGGTGTGAATCCTGCCTGACTTTTCTGTCTCTGGAACTCTCTGAACGCGGTGAACTCCAGTTTCCCAACGAAGGTCTTCATAGACTCCTTTGCCTTTGATCTCCATGCTAGCTTCTTTGTAGCCTCCGAGGTCATTCTTGGATTCGTCTATTATCTTTGTAGACCAGCCTTTCGACTCTGCATAGCGTTTGTACATGGACATGAGCTCGGCTGCGAAGAGAGCGGACTCATCTCCACCGGCTCCAGCGCGAACTTCTAGAATGATCTCGTTTGTTTTTTCATCTTCTTCTTTGTCACCTGCCAAAATTGCATCCATCTGCTCTTCCAAGCTTTTTTTCTGTTCCAGAATAGAATTTAGATCAGATTCAGCGAGCTCTTTCAGACTAGGATCTTTCTCCATCATCCCACGCACTTCTACTTCATCTTTAATAAGCTTCTCGTACATCTGCACCAAGAAAGTTGTTTTTGGATTGTTTTTGTATTGCTCGAGAGTATTCATGATCGTATATAGAAACAAGACCGGACGTATAGACCGGCCTTGTTCTATGGATATCTACTTCTTTGCTTTTGACTGACGAGTCTTGAACTTCTCGACGCGACCTGCAGTGTCGATAGTTTTCTCTTGATTTGTATAGAAAGGATGCGAAGCGCTAGATATCTCGACATGATGTACTGGATATTCTTTGCCATCTGTCCATTTTTCCGTGCTCTTGGTCTCAATGGTAGAATTGATCAAAAATTTGGTTCCGCTTGAATTGTCAGCGAAAATGACTGGCCTGTAGTTCTTGGGATGTATATCTTTCTTCATAGTTCGCACAATATAACACGCAGTTTTCGTAAAAGCAACATATGCAAAAGGAAAGTCATATTGTGGAAAGCACTATGGAAAAGGCATGATATAATGAACCAAATATGGCACACTCAGTCTCACGTTCGCACATGATATATACGATAGCTGTGATCGGATTTATATTCGTCCTACATACTGCGATACCCGTCTATTCTAACTCTAGCTTCCTGTCCCTTTTCGCGAGCGAAAAGATCGTCGGATTCATATATATGGCTGGAGCAGTGATGTCCATTCTCGGATTCCTCTTGGCCCCGTTTCTAGTCCGCAAATACGGCAACTATCATACGATCGTGGGATTGATCATCCTCCAAGTCATCGCATTTTATCTGCTCATTTCGGAGTCCAATCCGGATGTGCTCATCCTTGCATTCATCGTCCAAACAGGGATAGCTTCAGTCATAAGCTTTTGCATAGATATATTCCTCGAATCTTACACTGACGGACATCATATCGGGCGCATCAGAGGATTCTATACGGCGACATTGAGCGCATCGTGGGTCATCGCTCCCCTCATAGGAACGATGCTCATAGGTGAAATGAATAATTACAGGAATACATACGTAGCCGCTCTAGCTATGCTGTTCCCTTTGCTCTATATAGTCTTCAAAAATTTCTCGCATTACCACGATGCAAAATATACTCACTCCTCTCCTTGGGATGTTATAAAGCATATATTCAAGAATAAAGATTGGATAAGGCTTTTTACGATAAACTCTGTTTTGCAAGTTTTCTATGCTTGGATGGTCGTCTACAGCCCAATCTATCTTCACAGAGACCTTGGTTTTGGTTGGGAAGAGATCGGAATAATACTAGTCATCATGCTCATTCCTTTCCCTCTCATCCAGTATCCTCTGGGCAAATTGGCTGACAGCAAATATGGCGAAAAAGAGATCATGACAATCGGCTTTATGATCATGGCCGTATCTACCATGGCGCTTTCAATATTTACAACAAAGAGCGTTCTTCTCTGGTCAGTCCTTCTCTTTATAACTCGCGTTGGAGCGGCGTCTGCAGAGATAATGATCGAAGTCTATTTTTTCAAAAAAGTCGCTGTTAAAGAAACCCCAGTTCTGGGCATGTTCCGTATCACGAGGCCGCTTTCGAACTTCGTAGCTCCTCTTATCATGTTGGCTGGCATTTTCTTCGTTGGAACGACGCAGTATATGTTCTTGATTATTGGCGCTATATGTTTGATCGCCATCTATCCGGCGCTTACACTTAGAGACACGAAGTAAATCAGGAATTAATCGGCATAAATATCATTGAGAGACCCTCTTCGAGGCGCGACTGGCGCCGAGAAAAGGAAATTTTTAGCAAAAAATTTCCATGGGTCTCGATGTGATATTTATGCCGATTTGTTTGAATTTCTAATCCTTCTTCGCCTCAAAACAAGCAAAGAGAGGGATCTCTTTTCTTAAACGATCTTCTTCTTGAGATCTCGGACCTGGCTGGCTTTTTTTGTGAGAGATCCATTCCTCCAATCGAGTCAATGAAAACCCCGTTTTATTCAAAGCTTTGATATATGACTGCAAAGGTCTGTGGAAAGAAATCGTAAATTTATTGCTTTGTTCTTCTTTCTTTCCAGGACTCATATCGATCTTCACCTGATCGTCAGACATGTAACCATCTAGTCGCCTAAATTGTTTGTTCTCTTTCTCATCCCATTGCCAGCTCGAGCGTGCAGGTATTCGAAAAGCTGGGTGATTGAGAACGAATACGAGCCGACCACCGACTTTGAGGATGCGAGAGCATTCTTCAAATGTTTCCGCCAGCTTCTCAATGTTCTGAATAGCCAAAATTATTGTGACCACATCGGCAGAGCCGCTCTCGATGAATGTAAGGCTGTGCGAAGGAGCCACAAAGAATTCAAGATCAGTTTTCTCTATCATATTCTTCTTGGCTAACTCGATCAGCTCTTTTGATATATCTGCGCCGATCACTTGGGCTCCATTTGAAGCGAACGCGCGAGAAAAATATCCTTGACCGCAGGCATTGTCTACGATGAGCATGCCCTGTTTGGGTTCAACTAGCCTAATAAGATTTGGCATGATGACCTTCTTCTGGTAAGAATCTTCATCATTTTCCAACAGACCGTCATACCAATCTGCCACACCTCCCCAAGACGTTTTTTTATCATTTGACATAGGATGAATATAGCAGAAAAGCGTCACACTTGTATACGAGGCGCCAAATGCCTATAATAGTACGCAATAAGCTAAAAATTTAAAATGGTAAAAATCAAAACAGTCGAAGCAAGGGAGATTTTGGATTCTCGTGGTAACCCAACAATTGAAGTCGATATCGTCTTATCAGATGGATCATTTGGCAGAGCTTCTGTTCCTTCAGGAGCATCTACAGGCAGTCATGAAGCGGTGGAGCTTAGAGACGGCGATCCCAAGAAATATGGAGGAAAAGGTGTTTTGAAAGCAGTCGAAAATGTTAACACGACGATTGAGAAATCGATAAAAGGAAAAGACTACGACCAGAGGCAGCTCGACTCGAGGCTCAAAGAATTGGATGGAACAGCCAACAAAAGCAATCTTGGAGCCAATGCCATTCTAGGAGTTTCCCTAGCTTTTTCCAAAGCGGTTGCGATATCTATGGAAAAGCCATTGTACGAATATTTTGAGACCATCTCAGATACGGGCAACCCAATTCGCCTTCCAGTCCCGATGATGAACATCATAAATGGCGGAAGACATGCAGAGCAGTCTACAGATTTTCAAGAGTTTATGGTCGTACCGCACGGTTTCGCCGCATTTAGCGAAGCCTTGCGCGCTGGCACGGAAATATTTCACTCATTGAAGAAGATACTGCATGAAAAAGGCATGGCTACTACAGTTGGAGATGAGGGAGGATTTGCTCCGTCTCTTTCCTCGAACGAAGCCGCACTAGAGATGATAATGGACGCGATCAAGTTAGCAGGTTACTCTCCGGAAAAGCAGATCTCTATAGCCCTTGATGTTGCAGCCACAGAATTCTTCAAAGACGGCATATATACGCTTGTTCGCGACAATAGGACCCGAACAACAGAAGAGATGATCAGCTGGTACGGGAATCTAGTCTCAAAATATCCGATCGTATCCATAGAAGACGGCTTGGCGGAAGATGATTGGGATGGGTACACACTCCTTACAAAGAAGCTGGGTGACAAAGTTCAGCTCGTAGGAGACGATCTGTTCGTCACAAATATAGATCGACTTTCACAAGGCATAGAGAAGCACGCTGGCAATTCGATATTGATAAAGCTAAATCAGATTGGCACTGTGAGCGAAACTATTGATGCGATCATTCTTGCGAAGAAAGCTGGATATACATCTATCATCTCCCATCGTTCAGGCGAAACTGAAGACTGCACAATAGCTGACTTTGCAGTAGGCACTGGAGTTGGACAGATCAAAACAGGATCACTCTCGAGGACGGATCGAGTAGCAAAATACAATCAACTTTTGAGGATCGAGGGTATGCTTGGACAAAAATCCGTTTACCCAGGAAAAGAAGCTTTCAGAGCAAATAAGATCTAAACCATTTACACCCCTACAATTTCTGTTGTCTAAAAAGCAATCCACATTTTGCTGCGGGTTATACACAGGTTGTCCCCGCAGATTTCCTCTTCTATGACTTGTTTTTTATATATGGCAATTTACAATTGAGTCAGGCTCACTACAGGAGAGGATCCTTAACTAATCAAACAAGGGGTCCACAACATGCCGACCTTTGCGTCGGTTCAGGACGCCACCTTATATTTTTGGAATCTATCTCCTAGTCAAGTGACCATTATGGCAAAAAAATCCGCCTGGGCGGATTTTTTTGCGGTCTATAATTCATTATGCTACATACGTACAAATGACTACTTCACCTTGCCTTGGTTCTTCACTGTATTCAATGCGGTTTCGAGCTTTGCTTCGTCAGCAAGATAGTAGTGCTTCACTGGTTTCAATTCATCGTCTAGTTCATAAACGAGAGGTATGGCCGTAGGTATATTCAAGCTCACAATATCTGAGTCAGATATTCCATCGATATGCTTCACCAATGCACGTAAACTATTTCCTGAAGCTGAAATGATGACGTTCTTTCCCACCTTTATTTGAGGAACAATCTCGTCATTCCAGTAAGGAACAACTCGAGCGACAACATCTTTGAGATTTTCAGATAGAGGGATGTCTGTTGGATTCAATTCTGCATATTTGGGATCGTTTCCGGGATACATACCACTATCAACTTCCAACGGTGGGATCTCGGTGTCATATCCTCTTCGCCAAAGCTCGACTTGCTTCTCGCCGTACTTGAGAGCAGTTTCAGCTTTGTTCAAGCCCTGCAGTGCGCCATAGTGCCTCTCATTGAGCTTCCAAGATTTGCGGACTTCTATCCTCTCGAGGCCCATCTCACCAAGGACTATATGCAGGGTCCTCTGTGCACGCAAAAGGAACGAAGTGAATGCAAGGTCAAAATCGAATCCGGCTTTCTTTAGAGTAAGTCCAGCGCTATGAGCTTCTTCTACTCCATTTTCTGACAAGTCCACATCTACCCAGCCTGTAAAACGGTTCTCTTTATTCCACACGCTTTCTCCATGACGCATCAAAACTATTTTATACATGGCGGGATTATATCATGACTACGCTTTACGCTCATCACTTTTCTGCATAAATAAATATCCAATATATCTAACCAAGAGAATTACTGAAGTCGTAAGAAAAGCACCGATAGCCCAGCCAGCAATGACATCAGAAGCCCAATGAACATTCAAGACGAGCCTAGATAGACCGATAAACACAAACCCGATAGTGCAAACCACCAGTAATGCTTCCCGAGTCACCCAATGTCTCACTCGAGTCGCAATGATGTAGCCCGCAGCGATAAAAAACGCCGCAGAGATAGCTGAATGCCCGCTCGGAAAGCTCGGATCGTCGAGAAGAACCTGCAAAGCATTGAGAGGTCTCTCTCTCATGAAAAAATCTTTGAACAAGCCGACGATTACTGCTGTGGATCCTACGGAGAAAAGCATGATGGCAGCCGACCTCCACCTCCTATTCCATGACAAAATAATTCCAATTATTATTGCGATAATGATAAGGACCATAGTGCCTCCTAGATCTGATATCCATGCGGATATATCTACGAGCAAAGGATTTGCAGAATTCAAAGTCGCCATTAATTGGCTGACTCTCACATCAAACTCAACAAAGAAAGGATTTTGAGAAAAAGCATCTGAAAGAGTTCGTGCCAATATGATCAAAGAAACAAGGTTAAGGCCAAGAGTAAAAAGCTCGTATTTTTTGAAAACATGAAAATGGCTGTTTATGAATTTGTATCCCCAGATAATGAGGAGGCCAGCGAGCACGGCGAACAAAACGACTCTGCCCATATACCCTGCTGCAGCTTCATAGCCTTCACCGAACATGTATCCGATCAGGATCGAAGTTACAACCCAGATCAGCCCCCCTACAATATTTATTGTCCAAAATTTCTTTGCAGGAAGCTTGTACGCACCGACCAAAAATGGGAGCAAAGCTCTTGTTGCAGGAATGAATCTTCCCAAGATCATTGCTTTTCCTGTATGTTTGTCGAGCAGACCTTTTGTTTTTTTTATATATTCATCTGCAGTTCCAAAATATGGCTCAAGTCTGTTTATGAACGCCATCCCATATCTGCGCCCGATAGCATAGCCGATGTAGTCGCCCAATATGGCTCCTATAGCCGCGATTGCTATCACGTATTCAAGGCGCAATATTCCCAAACTGGCCAGAAATCCACTGACAATGATAGCTATGTGCCCTGGAATAGCCATACCAACCATGGGAACGCCTTCTAAGATGGTGGTAAAAAATAGCACAGTATAGCCACCATGCGAAATAATCGATTCAATATTGTTGACTATTGTAGAGAATACCTGTGCAAACGGCATATTTGTTGCAGTAGTATAGCACGCTGTGATAAAATGCGACTAACCCCTTCTTGCACTAACAGAGCATGATTACAAGCTAACAAATAAACAATAAATGAAAAACGTCACTATTTATTCGACTCCTACATGCGTATACTGCAATCTAGCGAAGAACTTCCTCAAGGAAAATAACGTTAGCTTCACAGAGCACGATGTCGCGTCTGATTTTTCCAAACGCAAAGAGATGATAGAAAAAACAGGACAGATGGGAGTTCCTGTCATGGATATAGGCGGTGAGATCATCGTAGGATTCGATGAAGACAAGATAAAAGAAACACTGAAGATATAGGTCCGACCCCATTGAGGTCTGACCTCCCTCTAACCGCCACTCGGCGGTTTTTATGTTGGT
>CAZJQW010000024.1:0-8244 GCA_964548575.1 uncultured Candidatus Saccharibacteria bacterium | reverse complement strand
GAGAGGTCCAGATCAGCAGGGTCATTGGAGCCAACATCCTGAAAAACATTCTGAGTTTCTAGGTCAAATGTTATTTTTCTCATAGTATTAATTTATTTCGTCTTCGCTAACCTCTTTTTCTTCGCCCGAGGACAAGTCCTTTATCTTGAATTTTCCAGTTCGAACTTCTTCATCTCCTATGCATATTACTTTCGATATCTTTCTCTTTTCTGCATTGCCTATCTGATCTCCAACTTTCTTGCCTGAAATATCTACGAAGACACTCACTCCTCTTGCTCGCAATTTTTGGGCCAGCTCTAGAGCGTATGGTGTGTTCTTTTCATCTATGATGCATAGGGCCAAGCTAGCTGGGTGGCTGTATGCTTTGACTGTTCCGTATGTCTCCATCAGGTCTCGCGCAATGACGTCGCCAGCTCCAAAGCCAAATGCCGGAACTTTTTCACTGCCGAAGATAGAGAGCAGGTCGTCGTATCTGCCTCCACCAAAGACGGAACGGCGGTTCTTGGGATTGTTATCGAAAACTTCAAAAACGGTTCCCGTATAATAGTCGAAACCGCGCATGAGTGTCTGATCGAATCTTGCGTTCTTGACTCCGAGCCTCTCCAATCCGCTCAAAAGCTCTCGGATCTCATCTACTCCTGGGATCTTGTCTTTACCTAGAGTCGAGACGAACTCTTCGATATTTTGAGAGTTGAGTAGCGTAAGCATCTTTTCGCTTTTTGCGCCCATGATTTCCGCAAGAGCTTTGCTGAATTCATCTGTAGGCATCTTTTGCTTCTTGTCTATGAGCTTGGATAATCGGTGAGCTTTGTCATCTTCGAGTGAAAAGAAATCCTTTGAGACATAGTTCATGATCGCTCGATTGTTCAAGCGAATCTCAAAGTCTTGGTCCTTGAGGCCATAAGCACGCACAATATCTGAAGCCATAGTTATAACTTCGACCTCTGCGGCAGTTCCTTGGACTCCAAAGAGATCCACATTGAGCTGCCAATGCTCGCGCAGTCGGCCTCTTTGGGGTTGTTCGTATCGAAAGACATTTGGTATGGAGAACCATCGGACGGGGAATTGTAGTTCGCGACGCTTGGCGGCGATCATGCGCGCGAGTGTTGGTGTCATTTCGGGACGGAGGGTCACTTCTCGGTCTCCTCGATCTGTAAATGTATATGTCTGCTCATTTACTATCTCTTCTCCCGTTTTGGCTCGGTATAGGTCGGCAGGCTCCAAAACGGAGGCATTGTATTCTTCATAGCCGTATTTCTCGCATATATCGCGCCAAATGGAAAAAATGTGGTTCTCCACGGCCATATCTGGAGGAAAGAAATCACGCACTCCTTTGTAGGAGTCAGTCGAGAGCTTTTTTGGGGTTTCGGACATGAGGCTATTTTAACAGGGTGGGGATGTTTTGAGAAGGAGAAGGGAGAAGAGAGGAAGAAGAAAGAAGAAAGGAGAAAGTAGAAAGAAAAGAGTTTTCCGTTTTCTTCATACTGATAAGTCAAAAAAATGATCTTTGAAGAAGATTGGCTGTATATTATTAGCTTTCATTTTTTATTAAATAATTATATTCTTAGGCCATGAATTCCATCGAATCTCCGATCAAAGAACTTGAGAAGCATGAATTGAATCCGAAGTACAAAGCTATTTTGAATGGTCCTCCTGTCAAAAATTATAATATGCGCCATATGTTGAGCTGGCGTACCAAGAAAAAGGAAAGGACCTGATAGAGATATACAAGACAAGGCTGAGGGGCCGTTTTGTTTTTTCTCCCTTTAGTCTCCTTTAGGCTGGATTCCAATCTTTTCTTCGGGCACGAGCTCGGTCAAGCTCAGTCAAGAATTTTTTACGCAAACGGACGGATTTCGGTGTGATCTCTAGGTACTCATCGTCTCGCATGAGCTCTAGGCCTCTCTCGATCGATAGCTTGAATGGAGGGGTGAGCATGATGTGCTCATCAGATCCTGATGCTCGCATGTTCGTGAGCTGTTTGCCTTTGCATGGATTCACGTCCATGTCGTCGCCTTTGGCTACATCGCCTATGACCATGCCCTCATAGATCTCTATAGCAGGTTCGATAAAGAGCCGTCCGCGTTCCTGTAGATTCCATAGAGCGAATCCTAGAGCTTTTCCGCTTATCATGGAGGTCATAGATCCCGTCTCCCTCTTTTCGATATCACCTGCATGAGGCTTGAAACCGAGGACTCGGCTAGACATGATACCTTCTCCTTTCGTGTCTATCGTAAAAGCATTTCTATAACCGAGAAGACCACGTGTAGGTATTTCGAATACCATCCTGACCTGATTTTCATGGCTCTTCATGTCGGTCATCACTCCTTTGCGCTTGCCCAAGGTTTCTATGATCACACCAGAATATTCTTGGGGCGCATCTATTATGAGCTCCTCAAATGGCTCAAGAGTGACGCCTCCTTCTTCTTTCAAGATGACATGGGGCTGTGAGACTTGGACCTCGTATCCTTCTCTGCGCATATTTTCCAATAGGATGGCGATATGCAATTCGCCTCTGCCGTACACTGTCAAGTATTCATTGGAAGAGAAATCTACTTTGAGACCGACATTGGTCTCGAGCTCTCTCTCGAGCCGTTCACGGATCTGTCTTCCAGTCACGAACGTGCCTTCTCGTCCGGCAAATGGGGAATTGTTCACTAAAAATTGAAGAGATATGGTAGGTTCGTCGACTGTGATGGTCGGAAGGGCTTCCGTTTTCGGATCATCAGTAATAGTTTGACCGATATAGATATCGGCCAATCCCGCTATGGTCACGATGTCGCCTGATTCTGCTTTGTCGACGTTAGTCCTTTTTTTGCCGTCAAAAGTGAAGAGCTTGGTGATCTTGCCTTGGAATGTTTTGCCGTCTGCGCCTTTTGCCCAAACCTGCTCTCCGTCCTTTATATTTCCGTCGTATATCCTAGCTACTGCGAGACGCCCCAAGAAATTGTCATAGCCTAGATTGAAGACTTGGGCAGTTAGGGGAAGTGTGCTGTTCGTATTTGCAGGATGAACATGCTCTAGGACGACATCAAGAAGGGGGAATATGTCTTTTGACTCATCTTTTAGAGATCTCTTTGCTATGCCTTGTCTACCTATCGCATAGAGCGTAGGGAAGTCGATCTGCTCATCGTTGGCCCCGAGTTCCATAAAGAGTTCGAGAACTTCGTCATGGACTCGCATAGGATTGGCTGCTTGCTTGTCTATCTTGTTGATAATAACGATAGGTTTGAGGCCGAGCTCGAGAGATTTTTTGAGGACAAAACGAGTCTGGGGCATTGGTCCTTCCTGTGCGTCTACTACTAGAAGAACAGCGTCTATAGATCGAAGTACACGCTCGACTTCGGATCCAAAGTCGGCGTGCCCTGGAGTGTCAACAATATTTATCTTTGTATCCTTGTATACTACTGAAGTGTTTTTTGCGTATATGGTAATGCCACGCTCTTGTTCGAGAGCGTTTGAGTCCATTGTTCCCTCATCGCCATGGCCGCACTGGGTCATGATGGCGTCTGTGAGGGTGGTCTTGCCGTGGTCTACGTGAGCTATGATAGCTATGTTCCTGATTTCCATGAGATTAAAAGAGAGCCCGAAGGGCTCGCGTCATATATTTAAGCATAAAAATTAAATCTACGCAAATAAAAATCCCCGGAGCAATGCCACCGGGGATGATTTAAAGAATCGGCTTAAGACTGGGCCACAGCGGATCGCTTGTGCTTTCCGCTCAGATTGAATTTGAGAACACTTATCGGACACAGTCGTGCGACGCAACCGGGCGGAAGCTGAACTTTTTGCCCGACCTTCATGTACACGACGCCACCCTTGCTTGTTGGAGCACCATCCTCCTTGACTGAGTCGACCGCAACTTTTTTTGCCATATCACCTTTTGGTTGAATGTTCTCTGCCTTGGTAAATGATAGCACTTTCCGATTTAGCCTGCTAATTCCATGGCGGGAAGGGATACGAACTTGATTGCGATGGTAGAGTGCTGTGCTTCAGAGTACGTCTTTTCCGTGGGGGCGGGCTCTGCCACTTTGATCTCTTTGAGAGCATTGCGAGCGAAGCGCACATAGTCTTTGACCACCTGGGTAGAATTTTTTCCGTTCATTGGGTAGGTCACGATCACTGGTTTCAAGATGTGTGACAGCTCTGGATTGTTCTGATGTTCCAAGAGGTCCAAGACGAGTACTACGGAATTGTCCGTTTTGAGCACCCCGCTTTCCAGGCCGTAAGCGACCTGTTCTTGAGTCGTGAAGAAACCGAAGGTCAAAACAAACCCCTCATGCATGCTGGCGCGCCGTAGGGCGTGTCTAGCTATAGCATCTGTCGAAGCTTTGCTGTGTGAAGTCAATGTCCGAAGGTCAAAGAATGCGATGTTTTCGTTTTTCTTATTCATCGCAAGGTCCTTCAAAGTACCCCTGAGTTCGTCTGTTTTCGATCCATCGATCGCCATTACGTGTATGTATTTGATTCCCATTTCGTCTTCCTGTTGATGTTTTTAGTTCCAGTTTGTCCTTATTGAAAAAGAACTCCAGGCGAGACTGTAACACACAATTAGATATTATGCAATATCTTGGCGGTATTTATATCTTTATTCCAAGTTCATCTCTTTTTGAAACGGATTTGATGACACATTGATAGCATAGGGTCATGTTCGAATATTACGAGTTTCCCAAACAAATAATCTCGGCAACAGATGCACTGGAAAAAGTTCTTACTTATTCTGTGCATCTTAGGGCTTCGGACATCCATATTGATCCCAAGGTTGGTGCTCTCACGGTTAGGCTTCGGATCGATGGCGAGCTTAGAGAGGTCGGTTCCATAGACAAGCATTTCCATGAAGAGCTTATCTCGAGGATCAAGATCTTATGCGGAGCAAGGACCGACATGCATGCCGTGCCTCAGGATGGCAGATGGAGACAGGATATAGGCGGATCTGATTTCAATGTGCGAGCTTCATTCATGCCTACATACCATGGCGAAAACGCAGTCCTGAGGCTACTGCCTGTCAGGTCAGAACAGATCAATTCTTTTACGAATCTCGGCTTTTCGGTCGAGCATTCGGAGATGATAAAGAGGGCTCTTGCCTGTGCACACGGGCTTATCCTAGTCACAGGTCCGACTGGCTCAGGAAAAACCACTACTTTGCATTCAGCTCTATCGCAAAAGGCCAGAGAGCCGCTCTCCATCATCACTCTCGAGGATCCCGTAGAATATGAGATATCTGGCATACGGCAAGTTCACGTGAGGCATACATATGGGGTAACTTTTGCCTCTGGTCTACGTTCTGCTTTGAGGCAAGATCCTGACGTGATCATGGTAGGTGAGATCCGCGATTCCGAGACTGCTCGAGTCGCTATCCACACTGCTCTCACAGGACACCTCGTTCTCTCGACTTTGCATACGAACTCTGCCATAGAATCCATACCTCGTCTCATAGACATGGGAGTAGATGCATATCTTCTGGCCTCGACTCTAAAGCTTGTTATTGCCCAAAGATTGGTTCGAAATGTCTGCCCAGAATGTTCCTCCGAAGGTTGCGAACAGTGCCGATTTTCGGGGTACAGCGGGAGATCGGTCATAGCCGAAGCTTTGGAGGTCGATAAAGGGCTCAAAAAGCTCCTTGCATCGCAAGCGGATCAAAATGCCATATCTGAATACGCCAAATCTCAAGGCATGAAGAACATCAGAGAAGATGGAGCAGAAAAAGTCGAGTGGGGCATCACTAGTATCGAAGAAGTCTTGCGAGTTCTAAATTCATGACAACAAAATGGAAGAACAAAGATCTGTCCACATTTCTAGATCGGCTCACGATGTATCTTGGTGCTGGTATATCTCTCGAAAAAGCGATCCATTCAAGCTCTCAGGGATTTTCCAAAGCAGAGATTATGTCCCTCGAATGCGCTCGGATTCAGGTCCTTGAAGGATATTCTCTCAGCAAATCATTGTCTTTGAATATTAAGACTCCAAAGATCGTGACGGGTCTATTGGAACAAGGTGAGCTTACAGGCAACCTCTCCAACTCCATCCTTCAAGCAAAAAATCTGCTTGATGAACAAGAAGAATTGAAAGCGTCGCTCCTCACAGCCCTCCTGTATCCTATCGTCATCGCATCGTTTGCTCTAGTCATCACTTTGGGACTCATGGTTGGGATCATGCCACAGATCTCTCCTATGCTCAAAAGCTTAAATATTGATTTGCCTTTACTCACGAAGATAGTCATCTGGGTATCGGAATCTATCGTTTCCTATGGACTCATCTTTGCTGTAGGATCAGTCTTAGTTTTCTCGATTCTCTCTTTTGTGTACAAAAAATATAGCAAGTTGGCATTTATCGTCCATAAAATATTGATGCGGATTCCACTTATTGGAAAGCTGGTAATCTACGACTCGGTGGCGATCTTTTTGGGAGCATTTGGCAGGTTGCTCGAGTCGGGTATGTCTATAGGAGAGGCCTATGAACGTTCTTGCGAATTGGTTTTGATCATACCTTTGAAGTTGCGCTTGCAATCGAGCTCTTTTCTCATAAGCAGGGGAAAGTCCGTATCGAGATCCATAGATCCCAAATCTATACCTGTTTTTGTTTTGCCTCTTATCGACGCCGGCGAGGCGAGCGGGCGTCTAGACAGCTCTCTAGTGCGTTCATCCGAGATCATCCAAAAAGAGATGTCTCGAAAGCTAAAGAGGCTGACTGCGCTCCTAGAACCGACTATGATGGTCGCCATGGGAGTCGTTATCGGAGCGATCGTGCTCTCCATCATGATGCCAATATATGATATATCGAAAACTCTCCAAAAATAGAGGCATGCTGTCTGTAGATCTCATGGTCGCCTTGGCGGTGTCCACTATATTCGTGTATTCCGTTATGGAGATGGCGCATATAGCAGATGATATTTTCTTCCGGTCAAAATACAGGCAAGCTATGATTGGCAACTTTTTGGACGCGGATGCTTCGAATAATATAGAAACTGAGCTTTATGGAAATGAGAGGAATAGGTCTATCGTGACTTTCGCAAGCAGCACGCTCGAATTTCGCAAAGTTACCATAGGTGATGTGAACATAGACGACTTGAGCAAGCCTCTCTGTTCTCCAGTTTTTGAGCAGATCACAAGCATAAGGCCCATCATGCTTCCAGTTGATCCAAACCTACCTTTGACGGATATCGAAGTCAGGAATGGCATCGCATATGTCTCAGCAGATTCTTCTGTCTATGCTGATCATGATATGTTCATATTCGACATCAAAGGCCAAGACGTTTCCATGGTCTCGTCACTGAATACTGGTCCAGGGATAGCGCAATTTGCCATCTATAAAGACAGTATATTTGCAGCTGCCGCAAGCTCGGCGTTCCAATTGCACATCATGAAAATGGGGCCAGAGCGTGCGATTTCTCTGGTAACAAAATTTGAGTTGCCCCTGCCTCCTAGCACTACTCCTCCTTTTGGCTCTGCTATTTCGATGAAAGGCGACTTGGTAGTTCTTGGGACAGAGAAGTGGAGTAGCAGGGAACTTATCTTTATCGACGCACGAGATATGGCGCATCCTGAGGTGATCGGTGCCTTTGAGATCGGGAGCAAAGTAAATAGTATAGACATCGAAAAAAACAAAGCCTATGTGTCCGCATCAGGTCTAGGCCAGCTTATTGAATTTGATATATCTGATCCGAGAAATACTACCCAATACAATTCATTCGAACCCAGTGGTTGGCAGAGGCAGGTCGGGGTCTCCTCAGATCGATTTGAAACTGAACGATCTTTTGCGAGAAATTCGGGTGGTTACAATATTTTGACAGATCATGAATTATTCATTTGGAAGAATGATGAGGACTATATTCTTGACAACGAGTATGATTCTATCGATCTTCCGGGTGGAGCTTACGGTTTTGCAAATAGCAAGACGCACTTGGCTCTTACATCTCGAACTGTCGACAAAGAGCTCATGCTCATTCGAAAACCTGTGAGCTCGACTACCTTGCTCAATGCTGATTTTTTCCCGCTACCTGTGGCACCTCAAACTATGACTTGCGACAATGACAAGCTCTACATCCTCGCCAAGACCGCCCCTTATATATATGAAGCGATTCTCAGATAACAAAAACCTCAGCCGTCCTCACCAAGGCTTTTCGCTCATCGAAGCCATCCTATTTTCATTTTTGGTTTCACTGCTTATCGTATCTTTCATGCAATTCGCATCGAGTGCGTATGCGTCGAGCCTTAGGGTAATAGACAAGGTCAATGATGCGGCAAG
>CAZJQW010000023.1:5903-8299 GCA_964548575.1 uncultured Candidatus Saccharibacteria bacterium | reverse complement strand
GAATTTCTCGCCAATTATTCAAGAACTAATCCGCCATATGTGTGTACCTAAAACATGACCCTTTTAATTCTAGCTTGAAGTAAAATGGAATTTTTGAAATGTTTTACATATGAAAATCAACACGCTGGTGCGTGTTGATAGTGGTTTAAATTTTGAGATTTATTTTAGCCTCGATCTCCTCAAGAACGCTGGTATCGCGCCCCAATCGTCGTCATCGTCAGACTTCTCTTCTTTTTTGACTTCGCGTTTGACTTCGATCTTCTGGGCTACAGGTTGCTTTTGTTCAAGGGGAGCGCCGAATATTTTGCCTTTCTCGGTGCCTTTCATAAGAGGCGATAGAATGGAGTCGTTGTGGATGGCTTGGGCTTGGATAGGAGTGTTCGCACGAGCAGATTCTCGAAGTACGTCTTCTGGGAATCCAGTTGCAATGACTGTGATCTTGATCTCATTTTTCTTGAGCTTGTCGTCGCGCACAGTACCGAATATGATCTTGGCTTCTGGGTCGATGGACTCGGTGATGACTTTGGCTGCATCTTGGATCTCGAACATTGTGAGATCCTCGCCTCCTGCGATGGAGAACAAGACGCCTTTGGCTCCGGCGATGGAAACATCGAGAAGGGGAGAATTGATGGCGGCTTTGGCTGCTTCGATGGCACGGTTTTCTCCAGATGCAGATCCGATACCCATGAGAGCAGAGCCGGCATTCTCCATAACAGTCCTAATGTCAGCAAAGTCGATGTTGATGAGTCCTGGAGTTGTGATGAGGTCAGATATACCTTCGACAGCCTGTCTCAATATCTCGTCACACATGGCGAAAGCGTTTTTGACTGTGGTCTCTTTGCTGATGGCTGAAAGTAGGCGATCGTTCGGAATGACGATGATAGCGTCCACCTCTTTTTTGAGCTCTTCGAGAGCGCCTTCTGCGATGCGAGTCCTCTGTCGACCTTCGAAATAGAAAGGCTTTGTAACGACAGCCACAGTGAGACAGCCAAGTTCCTTGGATGTGCGAGCGACCATGGGTGAAGCGCCACTGCATGTTCCTCCTCCTAATCCTCCAGCTACGAACACCATGTCAGAGCCTTTGACTACATCCTGAATCTCGTCTTTTGTCTCCTCGACTGCTCGTCGGCCGAGGTCAGGATTCATACCAGTGCCGAGCCCTCGAGTGAGGTTTTTGCCGATATGTATCTTCTTCTTTGCAAAAGAGCGGTGAAGGTCTTGTGAATCAGTGTTGATAGCTATGAAGTCCACCCCTCGGACCTTGTTTGAGATCATGTGATTCACGGCATTGCCACCGGAACCTCCAACTCCAAGGACTTTGATGCGTGCGAAAGCTTCGATATCAGGGGTGATGTTCGGCATAAGTGGTTGTATATTACCACAGGGTTTTCTGAATTCAAGCTTAAACACACAATATTTTTAATAGAAATCAAATTGGTGATCTTTGCAAGTTTTGCTCGAAATTTAACTTGATAATAGTATAAACTTTTTGCCTCAATGCGCGATTGGACAAACGTGCATCCAAAGTGAAGTCTGCGTATTTTCTTTGAATGACGCCGTGCTTCAAGTATTCAGGAATAGCGACTCGCATATCATATTCATAGAATTTTTTGCTCATAGCTCGCTTTGTACGCCTTTCAAACATGAGCTCGATGAGTAGCTCAAAATAGATTTTTAAATCCAACATTTTCCTGACTCTAGCATCTCTAAAAAGCAAAAATTCTTCGACTAGGATGAATGTTTTTGGTCTATGCTTCACAGGCTTAATTTTCTTTTCTTGAGATTTTTTTAGGATTGCAGGTCGAGACCTCTTCAAGGATTTGATGTGCTTTGCAAGCAGTTCAAAGTTCAAGTTTGACAGCAGCTCCCAATTCTTGAAAATGCCTTTTTTGGGAAATGTCCTTGGTGATTTGAAATAATCATCCAGTCGAATATGCTCGAACTTATTGGAATATTTTATTTATTCTGGTGCAGACAGAAAATTTGCCACTCCCAGAAGGACCGGCGATGCCGATTACGTAAGGCGGATTTCGCTTTTTTTATCATGCTCTTAAGACGCAAAGAGCATGTTTGTCTGTCATTCATTTTTTATAAAAGGCAAAAATATGTACGAATGATTGGGCCGTCAATTATGGCAAAAACTGCTTTATCCAGCGAGTAGCTGACTTCATAGCGTGCTTCAAAAACTCTAGAGAGGTATCGATATCCGGTCCTTCGTCGGCGTGCGTACCCCAGATCGTGAGTCCGTATGCGACCGCCCATGTGGCATCTTTGAAAGAAGATTTGCCATCCACACTGATGGAGCCGATCCTCGAAGGGAGCTTGAGTGAAGCTTTGGCGATCTCGTCTATAGAAGTGAGACCTGAACCTCCACCAGTTATGATGATGCCAGCAGG
>CAZJQW010000023.1:0-5893 GCA_964548575.1 uncultured Candidatus Saccharibacteria bacterium | reverse complement strand
AGGCAGGAGCCCATTCCTGCCTATTTTTTTCAAGTGAGCTTCAATAAGCTCAAATATATCTGAGAGCCTGGCGCTTATGATTTCCTCCAGCTTTTTCTTGGGATATGTGCTGCCTGTTATCGCGCCGATCTTTATTTGCTCTGCTTCCTCCAATGGAACCTTGAGTCCCAAAGCGATGTCATTTGTGATGTCGTTCGATCCTATAGGGAACACTTCGAGAGATGTCGGAATATTATTTTCAAAGACTGAAATAGAAACGGTCTCAGCTCCGATATTCGCAAGTACACATCCTGCAACTTTTTGAGACTTCGACAGCGTCACGAATCCTGCGGCGATAGGAGCGGCCATGACGTCCTCCACGTCGATGTTGGCTTCATTGACTGCGCCGATAAGGTCAGCAACATGATGGTCGAGGCAAGTCACAAAAAGCATTTTTTGTTCGACTTTGTTACCTTTCATACCTACGGGAGAGCCCAAAGAAGGGTAAGCGTCGACTTTGTATTGTAGAGGGATGTCGTGGATAATCCTGCGATTTGCGATAAATGCTTGGGGAATGTCTTTTTCGCATTGGTCTCTGAGCTTTTGCATGTCTAACTCTGTGATCTCTGCGTCTGCGCGTGAGGTTATGACGAAGCTCGATATAGTGGTCGAAGCCAAGCCGATGCCCGAGATCCCGATGAATGCTTTTTTGATTTTTACCTGAGCTTTTTCTTCGGCCATAGAAACAGCTTTGCGGATGCTCTCGGCGACGTCTCTTACGTTAGTGACATAGCCGTGCCTGAGACCTCTCGACTCGACCATGCCAGCGCCGATGATTTTCGGTAAGCCGCGCTCATTTCTCTCGCGAGTAGTAGCGATAACGACTTTGACATAATATGTTCCGACATCTATTCCGGTAATGATTGTTCTTGCCATTTGTGTGTGAAGCTACATGGCGCAAGAACTAAGCATCTTTATTAGATACTAAACTTTTGCCTCAATTTTGCTTCTATGTCCTCCATTGTACTACCATGGTCATGTCCTTTCAAATGAACGCAACCGTGGATAAAGAGAAAAGCAAGAAAATTTGAAAATTCACGCTCGAACTTCGGAGCTTCTTTCATTGCTTCTGGAATGCAGATATAGATCTCGCCTTGTTCGCTCGAATAGGGAAAGCTCAAGATATCTGTAGGCTCTTCTTTGTCCCGATATATGGTATTTAAATGCTTCATCTTGTCTCTTGTCGTGAAGATGAGAAGCAGATCATATTCTTTTCCGAGAGCTTTATTTTTTAGGGCCTCGAAGTCTATTTTGGGTATATTTTCCTGTGTTTCTTTGACTATTTTGAATGGCATGAGGGTAGTATATATGGATTCTTGCTTCATATCTAGAGGCATGTTACAATATCGGCCTATGATAAATGTAGAAGTATCCAGGAATTCAGGCGAGAACGCGATGGGCGTCATCCGACGCTTCAGTCGCAAAGTCCAGAGCTCTGGCATCATTCCTCGTGTTAGGAGCCTCCGTTCGAGTACTCGGATCCAGTCACGATACAAAGTAAAGCAACGCGCTTTGACTCTCATAAAGCGCAGGGAGCATATGGCCGAGCTCATCAAACTTGGCAAAGCACCTATCAAACAAGGGAGAAGGTAGGTAACTAGTAATTAGAAAATAGAAAGTAGAAATCGCAAATCGCAGGTGACCATTAATTCAACTAAAAAGCGCAGGACCTTCTGCGCTTTTCCGCTTTCCATTTTCTATTTTCTGCTTTCCTCTCCTTCCTCCTTCCTCCCTTCTTCTTTCTTCTTTCTTCTTACTTCTTCAATTCCGTCTCGATTTTCTTCATGAACTTTGGGAGTTCTGATATTGGGATAACATTTTGGCAATGAGTCTCGTTGTGTCTCACGATAACGGTCTTATCGACAGCTTCTTTTTTTCCCATAACTATGACGTATGGTGTATGGTGCCTTTCTATGCATGATACTTGTGCTCCGAGTCTGTCTTTTGCGAGCGATGTATAGAGAGAGATTTTGGCCGACCTCAAAGTCTCTATGATCTTTAATGAGAGCAGTTTCGATTCGATTCCAAGCTGGACGAATGAAGCCAAAGGCCTTTTGATCTTTGCCAAAGACTTCCTGTTCTCGGGATTTTGAGATTTGATGAGAAGAGATATGCCGACACCCTGCAGGTCGCGTTTCATACTGAGCCTCTTGGCAAGGCCATTGTAACGCACTCCCAGAGCCAAGACTCTCTGTCCTTTCTTTTGGTCTGGGCTATTGTCTGTGATGGCAAAGATAGTCTCTGTGCAGTATTTGCGATTTCCTATGAGGCCATTGTTGAGGACATAGGGAATTTCGAGAGTTTCGAGATACTCGAGAACTTCTTCCAAATGCCTTCGGCTAGTCTCGCTCAAAAAGTCCATAGATCGTGGAGCATTGGCATTTATGGCATTGCATGACAATTCTCGGCAGGCAAGCAGTTCGAATGGGTCTCTCTTGAACATCTGTCTGTCTTCTGGAGTCATACTGTTTATGTTCTTTCGATAGTATGAAGTCAGCTCTTTGGTGAACCGTACTATCGAATCCCTATCGCCTATGGAATTGATCTCGACAGAAGTGTTCGTGTATCCTTCCTCGGCGAGCATAGCTCTAGCTGTCTGTATCAAGGTCGCTTCTGCGATAGGTCCAGCCGTGCCTAGTATCTCGAGGTCCGCATATCTGGGGTATTCGGATTTTTTGGAATTCTTGCAAGGATCTTTGAAATATATCATCACTGGCTGAGGTAGAGCTTGCATATTTTGCTCAGTGTATGTGCGAATGACTGCTATCTTTTCTTCGGCATGCAAAGGAAGATGGCCATGGTCTTCGGTCTCATCATCTATATAGTCTCCCTCGATAAGGTCTTTCACCGCATCCAAATCGGCTTTGATGACGGAGGGGCTCTTCATAGGCATGAAGCCATAATAGACTGCAACCTCTCCTATCTTGTCGAGATTTTCGCAGGCCATAAATCGAGTCTCTTTTTTCTGGGCTAATCCGGAAGGCTTCTTTGATATGTTTGCCGGTACGAGACTTGGTCTAGTTGTCTTCATATTTTGTAGTTTCCTGGAAAGATTGATAATACGTTCGGAGGATATAGCCTGATAATGGGTCTGCCTATGATGAGTTTTTTATCTAGAGGTCCCCAATATCTTGAGTCCGAGCTTTGAGCTCGATTGTCACCCATAACATAATACTGAGTGTTGGTTAGTTTCTTGGAATAAGTGTCTCTCGAAATATGTGAGGGAGATATGTAGGGTTCTTCCAAAGAGATCTTTTCTCCGTCAACTTGAGTGATCGTGACTTTGCCTTTATCTATGTCGACGGTCTCTCCAGGAAGTCCTATGATCCTCTTGATGTAGTATGTCTTGGGGTTATTCGGGTATCTAAACACTATGACATCTCCTCGTTTGGGCTCGTCAAATCTATACGTCACCCTGTCTACTATGAGGAACTGGCCTGTAGAAAATGTCGGATCCATCGAAGGACCATTCACGATGAATGGCTCAGCTATGAAAAATCTGATTGGTAGAGCGATAAGGAGAGCGATCGTTATGACCTTTACCCATTCATATACACCTTTAAGGAATTGCTGACCTAGACTGTTTGCGGAATTCGGCTCCATTTGATCTTCGTTAATGGCTTTGCCGGGCTCCATAATGCGGCTATTGTAATACCAAAATGAGAAGCGCACAAGTTTTTTGAAAAATAAAGTGATATGATAAGTTCATGGCATACATAATAGTTGGGCTTGGGAATCCGAAAGATCAATATGATCTCACTCGCCACAATGCTGGCAGGATCGTGCTTGAGATTGCGGAAAAAGAATATGCAGATGAACCAAAATTCGATAAAAAGATCAATGCTTTTGTGAGTGAAGGCAAAATCAAGAAAGAAAAAGTGAAGTTCGTCGCCCCAGAGACTTTCATGAACAATTCTGGCAAGGCTGTTGCGCCTCTAGTGAAGAGCGTCAAAGCAGCAGGGAAGCTCGTCGTCATATACGACGACTTCAATTTGCCTTTGGGTAGGATGAAAATATCTTTCAATCGAAGTTCAGGAGGTCACAATGGGGTCGAGTCAATCATCAAAGCAGTAAAGACTGAAGCTTTTGTGAGGATCAGGATCGGAACTGCTCCAGCCACAGCAAAGGGTATCGCAAAAGTTCCTCATGGCGAGGACAAGATCGAGAAGTTCATACTTAGTCCCTTCAAAGACGAAGAGCTGAAAATATTGAAGAAAATAGGCAAAAAAGCTACCGAAGCTCTAGAAGTGTTGGTTAGTGAGGGCAAAGAGAAGGCGATGAGTGTGTTCAATTCTATTTGATAGTTATCCCCGGGACCATTTCTCCTGCATGTTTTGCTATAATGAGCCTCAATGGAACAAGATTTTCTCAATAAGTCGATGAGTCAGTCTGAACAGTCTCATACGAGAAGATTGGTGGGGATGATCATCTTATTGATAGTGGCTGTTTTGTTAGCGACTCTTGCTGGGTACCTTTTTTATAAGCCGACTGTGAATGATGTCAAAAAAGAAGAGGATCCTTATGCGACAATGAGAATGTTGCTTAATGAGCCCAATCCACGAGTCACCCTGACTCAAGAAGAGATTGATATGAGAGAAAAAGCTTTCAAAGCGGTCAATCCAACAATTAAACTGACGCCAGCTGAAATAGAATTAAGAAAAAAATTATTAAATAACAATTAACATGAATAAATATAATCCATTAAATATCGCTCTTGTATTTGCAGGATTCTTACTAGGGTCATTTGCTATAAGTGCATTTGCTTGGGACAATCCACCAACTTTGACGCCACCCGGTTGTGATGTCAGTACACATCAAGGTTGTAATCCTCCTTTAAACATAGGTTTATCTGAGCAGTTCAAATTGGGACCTATCAGTGTCAATACGAATACGACCGAGCCATCTGTTATTGGCCTTTCAGTTGGAGGGAAAATTAAGATTGTGAACAATGATATTGGACCAGGTAAAGTGCTCATGGATGTTGAGGGAAATGGAATTGCGACTTGGATGGATATCGAGTCCGTCAATCCAGGCGTTAGTTCATGCGTTGAAGTATATGATTCCACAGGTGCTTTAGGTGGTAAGCCTTATTACACATCGATAGATGTACCAGCAGTGTGCATTAGCGACACAGGTACTGGTTGCATCATTAAGCAAGAAATATTTCGAGGTACCTCAATAATACGAACTCGATACTTTGATTACGTCCAAGATCCGACTTCAGGATTCTGGCAATCTTCTCATAATAGGACAGGAAAAGCCAAAAACGGTGACTCCACGTCGCTCAACGTGATCACAGTTTTCGGTAGTGAAGACAACGGTTATCTTCTTCTTCGTGACGACAGAGTCGCTTTTTCGACAACTGGATATTCATATCCGGGTGAGATAAGCAGTACAAAGTGGTCTGCATACGATCGTCGTGGCAATGTCGATGGCGTAGGTGAAAGTGCTCACAAACTTTATGTTTGTTCAGTTTCAGGTGCAACGGAAAATGATACCCCATAGTCCCCACAAAACCGTAGGACAAAAAGAAGACCGCTCTAGGCGGTCTTCTTTTGTTAAACAATTCGATTTTTTTTATTTCAAAATTTTCCGACTAAACCTTCTTCTCTCCTGTGTAAGATAGGGCCATCTTTTGATCCTTGGGATCGAAGAGGGTTATCTTGAAGTCATAGCTCTTTCCAAGCTCGAGAGTCTTCTTGAGCTTTTCTTCTGAGCCAAATTCGGAGACATGAACCAAACCGGCGACTCCTTCTTCAATAGAAGCGAGAGCTCCATGCTTGTTAAACTTGATGATAACTCCAGATACAGGCATATCTTTCTTGAACTTCTTGGCGGCATCGGTCCAAGGATT
>CAZJQW010000022.1:0-8639 GCA_964548575.1 uncultured Candidatus Saccharibacteria bacterium | reverse complement strand
GCAAAGTCACTCCAGAATCCATACTACAATTTGAGCAACAGATCAATCAGCAATTCCCAAATCCATCTGGCGTACCGGGCTTGAATGGTAGAGTTCCAGTTGGAGGTTCAGATGACCCAACATTGCAGAGGTAATTTATTCAAAGCACTGCTATTAGATAAGAATAATTATGGCATCCTGGTCTAAACGAAGAAAAATACTATATTCAACGGCGCTCATCATCTTTGTTGTGGGTGCTGTTATCATACCTGCTTTTCTCATCTTCTATACGCCTCCGACTTGCTCGGACAGGAAGATGAATGGGAAGGAGAGGGGAGTAGACTGTGGAGGCTCGTGCGAAAGAGTATGCCCAGCTGACTTCCTCCCTGTAGATGTGGTTTGGTCAAGATATGAAAAGATCGCTCCTGGTATATACAATATGGCTGCATACATTCGAAACCCAAACGTAGAGGGTGAAGCCTATAATGTTCCATTCAAGATGGTTTTGTTTGATGAATTTGGCGTTCCTATAGCCGAAAGGACGGGGACAGTCACGATTCCTCCTCACAGGAATGTCCTGGCATTTATAGGAAATGTAAAAGTCGGCGAGAGCGATCCAGCAGCCTCTCCTATATTCGAGTTTACTGCGAAAGAGTTCGATTGGAGGAGGAGATCCGATCCCCTCGTGTCGTTATCTGTTGATGAGAAGAACTATATCGAAGAAGATTCCGGCTCGTCTCTGCAAGTTGCGCTCAGTAACTCCAGCCTGCAGCCTCTCAAGAATATCGGAGTATATGCGGTCCTCTATGATTCGAACAAAAATGCCATTGGCTTTTCCAAGACCAAACTCGATCTCATACCAGCAAAAGGCAGAGCTATAGCGCCATTTACGTGGCCTGTTGGTCGCAAAGGGCAGGTGATTTCCCAGGAAGTCCTTCCTGTGGCAGAATAGGGAGACCCCCTATGTTTTCATACAAGCTTTACGACCCTGACAAAAGATCCAGCATCGATTGGTGGATGATATTGGCCGCTTTTCCCATCCTTGTGGCTGGTCTTGTGACGATGCATTCGTTCACGAGCTATTCGAGCTTTGCCTCACACCAAGTAATATGGATAGGTGTAGGCCTTCTCGTATATATGTTCGCAAGCACTATCGACCTCAGATTCTTGAGATCGACTTGGGTTTCAGTGGCTCTTTTCTCAGCATCGGTTATTTTGCTCCTGCTCCTATTCGCATTCGGTCAGGTTAACCGAGGCGCAGAGAGCTGGTTCTACTTCGGTGCGTTTTCTTTGCAGCCTTCTGATCTGGCAAAATTGGTGCTTATCGTAGTTCTCGCGAAATATTTCTCGAGGAGACATATAGAGATCGCAAATGTGAGGCATATATTGGTCTCTGGATTTTATGCATTCATTCTTTTTTCGTTGGTACTCGTTCATCCCGACCTCGGCTCAGCGATGATCATCGCTCTCATCTGGCTCGGTATGATAATGGTCTCAGGAGTATCCAAAAAGCATTTATTGGCTATGATTGGCATCGCTATATTGGCGTTCGCTCTCCTTTGGAGCTTTGGCTTTCAAGAATATCAAAAGAATAGGATCAGGACTTTCTTAGACCCTCTAGCAGATGTTCAGGGTGCGGGCTACAACTCAAATCAGTCGAGCATTGCTGTGGGTTCAGGGGGTCTTTTCGGAAAAGGTGTTGGTTATGGAACACAGTCTCGCCTCAAATTCTTGCCTGAATATCAGACGGACTTTATCTTCGCTGCGTATGCTGAAGAGTGGGGGTTCACGGGCGTGGTCATTCTATTTGGTCTCTATGGGATCCTGATCTGGCGGATCATAAAGATTGCCATGAATGGAGCTACGAACTTTGAGATCTTGTTCGGCGCAGGCGTCGCCATCTACTTTATAGTCCATATATTCATAAACGTGGGTATGAATATCCAAATCCTTCCTGTGACTGGAACGCCTTTGCCATTTATGAGCTACGGAGGCACTCACCTTGTTAGCGAATTCTTGGCTCTCGGCCTACTCTCCGCAATGAGGAAATACTCGAGAGGCGCGCACAAAGAGCTGGTAAAGAATGAATTTATTGGACCGCAGTAATTAGGAGAAGGGAGGAAGGAGAAAGAAGAAAGGAGGAGAAGGGAGGAAGGAGAAAGAAGGAAGGAGGAGAAGGGAGAAGGGAGCAATCTCAAAATTTGTAAATAGTAATGAAGAAACACAAACACGAAGAGCATGGCCTACTAGTTACTCGTATTCGTTATATAAGTGCTTTCGATGAGCCAGATCATCCTATCAAGAGAAAAATGGGTGTTTATTCTTTCGCGGAGCGATGCACCATACTTGCGCCTCTCTTCGGGATGTTCGATCATGAATGAGATAGCGTGTCCGAGCTCGCGGCTAATCTTGGGTTGAACTAGTATCCCTGATTTCATATCCTCCACTAATTCTGGAATCCCTCCGACCGTAGTAGCTACTACAGGTAGCGAGGCACACCCTGCTTCGAGGATCGCATATGGGAGTCCTTCTTTGACTGAAGACATGACAAGGAAAGTAAATGCCTTTAAATATTCCGAAGCATCTTCGACATAGCCAACAAGCCTGACGTTGTTCTCAAGCTTGAGGTCAGCTATTTTGGCTTGGAGCGCTTCTTTTTGTTCGCCGGTGCCAATCACAACCAAGAATGAATTTGGAATCTCTTCGGCTACTTTGACCATGGCATCCAACAGATAGAAAAGACCTTTATTGGGATGCAGCTCGGCTATGCAGACGATGGGGATCTTTTTGTTGTACTCGACTACATTCATGCCCAATGACTTGGCAATGATCTGTTTCGCTCCTTCAACAGAAACAAGTGCAGTGGACTTGATTCCTAGTGGGACAAGCTTTATCTTGTTCTTTGCAAAAGGGAATAGTGTGGCTTGTCGGAAATCTCTCTCTGAAATGAGGATTGTAAGCTTGGAAAGCATCATGGTGACCCACGAGAAGAGAATGATCGCAATCTTTTGGCGAAAAGGTCTTGGCTCATTCCATGTCCAGCCATGAATGGTTGTGATGATTTTCTTTGTTCGCCTTAGTCTGCCCGCGAGAGCGCCCAAGCCCGCAGCTTTCGGACTATGCAGATGTAATACGTCTGGGCGTTTGTTCTTTATGATTTTGGATATTTCTCTAAACGACTTGAGATCGTCGCTAAATTTGACATCTCTTCCAAGTGTCTGGATGGAAAATGTGTATATGCCAGCTTTTTCTAGCTTTTCTTTGAGAATTCCCGCTCCTCCCAAAGCCACCCACACTTCATGGCCTTTGTCTTTCATGTTTATAGCCAAGTCGAACACATGCCTTTGAGCGCCTCCCCAGTTGGATTTGGTGATCACGTAGAGGATCTTCATGGCTTAAAATTAGCATATATGTGGGTTAAGAGCCATATTTGCACCTCTTTTAATAATTGCTAAAATTCTCTTCAGCAATATTGAAGCAAGTTAATTTATATGGTATCGTTTCGGTCAATGACTAATATTGGAAACACGAGAACTGTGGCCATTCTCATCATAGGAGACATCGTAACTTACTTTTTTTCCTTGGTTCTAACCTTGATTATCCGCTATGGAGACATCCCTGGGAGGTCACTCATCGCCATCCATGCTCCAGCATTTGCTCTGCTCATCGTTGTCTTTATCATCATAAATTTCAGCGCCGGATCTTACGAGAGGCAATCCAATCTGGCTCGAAATAATGTTATCCCGCTTCTCCTCAAAAGTCAGATTGTTAATGCTCTTATCGGCATAGCCTTTTTCTATTTTGCTCCTGTCGCTATCGCGCCAAAAGCTAACCTTTTCATCTACATGGGCGTATCGACGGCCGTCCTCTTGGTTTGGAGGAGGATCATGTTCCCAGTTTTCAATGTTGCAAAGAAAGAGACCGCCATACTCGTCGGCTCTGGAGATGAAATATCCGATATCAAAGAAGAGGTAAATTCGAATTCTCAATATGGCCTAAATTTCAAAGAAGTTATTGCGGGTGGATTTGATTCGACTGCAACTAGCGACGCTATTGCTGAAGCTGTGAAAAAGACGGGAGCGACAGTCATAGTCGCTGATCTTAACAATAGAGTCATCGAGTCTGCTATGCCTTATCTCTATTCCTTGATCTATTCTGGCGTTCAGATCGTCGATGCAGGGAAGATGTATGAGCTCATTTTCGATCGAGTGCCTCTCTCGATGGTTGGCGATCGCTGGTTCGTCGAACATTCTAGCTCTGCTCTCGGCAATAGGCGCATGTACGATAGCTTCAAAAGGGTTATTGATGTCTTTGTGGCTTTTGTGGGTGGAGTCGTATCTCTCATTTTCTATCCTTTTGTCATTTTAGCTATTAAATTTGAAGATAAAGGCGACATTTTTATCGTTCAGAATAGGATCGGAAAAGACGGCAAGCCTATCAAGATCGTGAAGTTTAGGAGTATGACGGGTAACGATGAAGGAAATTATGACCAATCAGGGATGACTAAATTCAAAGAGACTACGGTAGGTTCATTCTTGCGCAAATCCCGCATCGACGAAGTCCCTCAGTTTTGGAATGTATTGAAAGGTGACCTCTCGATGGTCGGCCCTCGTCCTGAGCTTCCGAACTTGGTCTCTGTGTATGAAAAACAGATTCAGTATTACAACGCTCGTCACCTCGTAAAGCCAGGCCTCTTCGGCTGGGCGCAGATCTATCACGAAGCTCACCCGCATCACGCTGTTGCAACTGAAGATACCAAAGACAAGCTCTCCTATGACCTTTTCTATATCAAGAATAGATCGCTGGCAGTGGATCTAAAGATTATCCTGCGCACAATGCAGATACTCATGAAGAGAGTGGGGAGGTAAGAAACAGGAGTGAATCTGGAGCAGTCGCTATTACCTAGAGGTGGTATGAACTTACTGAACTTGGCGCTATATGCGCTCTGCTTATATAGCACCTGCGTTCGGATTATATGGAAATGCTAGTCGCACTTCCATAAATCCTCACTTGGCGCTATAATCCGACATTATGTTCAAATACCGAGCACGAGCAGTATTTCTGCTTATAATCGCCGTTTTAATCGGCTATTTTGTTTATTCAACGAGCGCGAGCGGTTCGAAACCTTTCCGTTTGGGTCTAGATCTGTCAGGTGGAACGCATCTGGTCTTCAGTGCTGATGTCTCAAAGATAGCTTCAGGATCAATCGGAGACTCCATGATCGCTCTAAGAGACGATGTCGAAAGACGCATCAACGCTTTTGGTGTGAGCGAACCATTGGTTCAGACAGAACAGGGCGCAGCTTTGTCTTCAGAAGAGAGCGCTTATAAGCTCATCGTAGAACTGCCAGGAGTCTCAAATCCTGACGAGGCTGTGGCAATGATCGGAGCGACTCCTGAACTGGATTTTAGAGTAGCAACTGAAAAGGACATACAAGATTTTCAAGGAAAGATAAATGCACTCGCCTCGAGCACTGCCACGTCGAGTTTGGTCATACCTTCGGAGGCGGATGTATTCAAGCCGACTGGACTGGATGGATCCATGGTAAGCAGAGCAAGCCTCATTTTCGATCCCACAACGAATAAACCACAAGTCGGACTTCAATTCTCAAAAGAAGGTAAGACTCTATTTGCGGAGATCACAAAAGCTAATGTTGGAAATTTCATAGGCATATTCCTGAATGGTCAGCTAATAGAAATGCCAGTTGTTCGTGAGGAGATTCCAAATGGGGAAGCTGTGATAAGCGGAAGCTTCACGCTCGAACAGGCACAGTCTCTCGTACGAAATATAAATTTCGGAGCATTGCCAGTTCCAATCAAACTCATCGCAACGCAGACGATAGGTCCTTCACTGGGCCAAGAAGCAGTCAATGGAGGTTTGAAGTCAGGTGTGATCGCATTCATTGTGATAGCTATCTTCCTTCTGGTTTGGTACCGTCTTCCAGGGCTCGTAGCAGTCATAGCACTTGGAGTCTACACAGCTCTTATACTCGCAATATTCAAGTACTTGCCAGTAACGCTCACAGCAGCTGGAATAGCCGGCTTTATCATCACGATAGGTATGGCTGTCGATGCAAACATTCTCATCTTTGAGCGCATGAAAGAAGAACTCATACGAGGTAGGGGAATCTGGGATGCAATGCATGAAGGATTTGCTCGCGCTTGGCTCTCTATCCGAGACTCGAATATATCGAGCATCATCACCGGTATCATTCTGTTCAAGTTTGGTAGCACGTCAGTTGTGACTGGATTTGCCCTAGTGTTCATCGTTGGTGTTCTTATCTCTATGTTCACGGCCATCACCGCATCCCGCATATTCTTGTACGCAGTTTCACCTTCCAAAACTTCGAAGTTGTCGACCTTCCTTATCAGCAACGGCTTTGGCCGAAATAAATAACTAACATGTGGGTTGTAAAACATAGATCGTTATTCTACGCATTCTCTATCATTCTGGTCATAGCTTCCATCGTTGCACTTACAGTATGGGGATTGAGGCTTGGTATCGACTTTACCGGAGGAACTCTCGTGAATGTATCTTATGAAGGCACCAGACCCTCCCAAGAAACCTTGGCTCAATCGCTTTCGTCTATAGATGACAATGCTTCAATACGTCCGTCGGGAGATGATTCGTATATCATCCGCATGAGGCCGGTTTCTCAGGAAGAAAAGGGGGTAGTTATGAATGTGATATCGATCAACAACACAGCTTCTACTTCCGTGAACGCCTTTGACTCTATTGGTCCGGTTCTTGGCGCTGAGGCAGTTAGAAAAGCTGGAGTGTCTATCATTTTGGTCATTCTTGCTATCGTCCTCTATATTACTTTTGCTTTCAGGAAAGTTTCTGACCCTGTCCAGTCATGGAAATATGGACTTACAGCTATCATCGCATTGGCTCATGACGTCATCATTCCTGTTGGAGTATTTGCGGTCCTTGGACAATTTGCTGGATATGAATTTGATACGTTGTTCGTCACGGCGCTACTCGTCATCCTCGGTTTCTCAATTCATGACACGATCGTGGTCTTCGACCGAATTCGAGAGAATTTGAGGACAAGCTCTTCTAGAAAGACATTTGCCGAAATAGTAGGGGATAGCATCAGCCAAACTATGGTCCGTTCGATAAACACGTCCATGACCACTCTCATCGCTCTCGTAGTACTGTATTTCTTTGGTGGATCTTCGACTGAACACTTCTCACTGGCTCTCATAATAGGCATCGCCGCAGGTACTTATTCCTCTATATTCGTCGGTTCTTCGCTCCTCGTTACGCTTGAGAAGTGGCAGGCAAAAAGAGCTCAGTAATATGCATCATCAAAAAACCATATATTTTATTTCTGGTCTTCCAAGGAGCGGTTCAAACCTACTATGTAATATTCTCAATCAGAACCCTCGTTTTTTTGCGGAAAACAATTCTGGTGCCTTCGAAATTTTACTGAGGATTCGAAACTCTTGGGACAATATGATTGAGTTCAAGGCCTCGCCCAATCTTGGAGCAAAGATTCGAGTAATAAAGGGGGCGTTGCATGACTATCATTCTGAAAAGAAAGAGCCGGTTATTTTTGATGAATGCGGATCTTGGCTTGCGCATATAGAGATGCTGGAAGAAATACTGAGTCAAAAAATCAAAGTTATTGTGCCTGTTAGGGACATCCGAGAAATATTGGCTTCTTATGAAAAAATCTGGCGCAGAAGTTCTCGAACCTCCCAGACAGATCAAGAAAGCAAAAATTACATCAAGTTTCAGTCAGTCAAAGACAGGTGTGATTTTTGGCTTAAGAATGATCAGCCTTTGGGTATAGCATACAACAGGGTGAATGATGCGATTTTGCGAGGTCATGGAGATAGTATGCATATGGTTGATTTTGGCGATCTAACAGCTGATCCAGCCAATACCTTAAAAGGCATTTATGAGTTTTTGGGGGAAAAGGAGTATAAGCATGATTTTCAACGTGTTCAACAGACGACGAAGCTAGATAATCTGAAAGATGGTTTTCAAAACTGTTACTTGATTCGACCGAATATACAACCTAATCCTCTTGAGTGGGAAACTATATTGGGAAAATTTGTCGAACCATTTGGAAGTATGAATTTTTGGCGCTCCGAAAATTTGAAGAAAGATATTGAAATTTAGAGAAATTTATCCCCACCTTTCCCATTCCCCCCCCATAGTTTAAGTTATAATAACTTCATGACAAAGCTTATCTCCAAGCTCATGCTTACCACAGGGGTCCTCATGGGACTTCTATACATATTCACAGCCCCCAAGAAAGCTTTGGCAGCTACTTTGTACTGGTTCAATACAGGAGCAGATGCCAACTGGTCAACTCTCGAAGGAAACTGGTGGACAGATCCAACCCATGTAGCTCCATATCAAGCAGAAGCCTTCCCAACAGGAAGCGATTCTGTTGTCCTCCTAGGTCCAGTAGCTCCCATAGTCAATCTGAATACTTGGGAAGCTGTCCCAACCATAGACTCAACAGGACTCACAGATACTGCAACAGCAGGGGGGGTGATCTTTACCAGCGAATCGGGAAGTTCTTTTTCAGGTACAGTAACAGGCAACGCCACATTCAATGGTTCGAGTTCTAACTATCGTGGAACCATATCCGGCAACGCCATCTTTAATGGCTCAAGTTCTAATTACAGTGGAGTCATATGCGG
>CAZJQW010000021.1:0-8975 GCA_964548575.1 uncultured Candidatus Saccharibacteria bacterium | reverse complement strand
GGCAATCGTTGCGTACTCCTGCGCTTTTCGAACGCGAACGATCCAAATGGCAACGAGGCACAGTTTTATTATCTCTACACCTTCGCTGTCTATACCCCTCTCGATACTCAATGATTTGAGAGCACCCTCGTAGATCTCGGATTGCTCATCAATGATCTTGCCTGATGCGTCTTCTTCTATCTGGGTAAAACGAAATATGTTAAACCCAGTCTGGTAGGCCTTTAAATGCTCGGCCTTCAAGCATGGGTTTTTTTCGTTCATATTGCATTTTTCTGGCATTATCCTACCATCCTAGGCTATAATGGCAACGCTATGTCCAAACGTCAAATTTTAATGCTTCTTGGCTTGTGGGTCTGTCTTTTATTGTTTTTGGGATTCCCAGAGTCATGGGACAAGGTGATTGCGATAGCAACAGGTGTTGTTATTTTTGGAATCTCTTATTCATTTGGCACAAAGTCAGCTTCAAATGACAAAGACAGAGTAAACTTTGTAGAAAGTAAAAGAATCAATGAGTCTGGTCCCCTTGGTTCCAGCAATGTTCCTGCAAGTGGTCCAACAAGTGGTCCTACGAGCCCGAGTCAAATTAATAGTGACATTAGGCAAGTTTGATATGAACAGAATTTCGAAAGAAGGGAAAGTGCGCACACTAGTATTGCTATTGGGCGTTTTTTTCTTGATAGGCATTGTGGTTTATGGAGCCGTAGGAAGTCATGGAGAAATAGCGAACAAATTCCGAAGCATGTTCGCTTCCAAAGAAATATTGGTAGCGAAGGCTATCGAGCCTCTGGTCGAAGAGAGCACAGTGTCAGAGGAAAAAATCTTGCATGTTGCAGCTCCAATGAATTTGAAAGCTGTATATCTAACGAGCTGGGCAGCTGGAAATGAGAAATTTAGAAAAGCGCTTTGGGATGTGATCGACAACACAGAGGTGAATGCTGTGGTTATCGATATCAAAGATTATACAGGCAAGATTGGATTCTATGTCTCGGACCCGGAGCTTCAAAAATTTGCTGCAGCGGAGGATAGGATACCTGATGTGCGATCATTTATAGAAAAGCTTCATGAAAAAGGTGTCTATGTCATCGGAAGGATATCTTGCTTTCAGGATTCTCATCTAGTCAAAGCCAAACCTGAATGGGCAGTGAAAAGCAAAGCGAATGGGGGAGTTTGGAAGGACTATAAGGGCATCAAGTGGTTGGATCCTGGGGCCAAGCCCGTCTGGGATTATTTGGCGAGGATTGGATACGAATCTTATGCTGTCGGTTTCGATGAGATCAATTTTGACTACATCAGATTTCCTTCTGATGGAAACATGATGGACGTCGTATATTCTTGGAGCGAAGGTCGCACTAGACAGAGCGTCATGAAAGATTTTTTTGCATACTTGAGACAGCAGTTTCCAGAAGGTTCGATCCCAATATCTGCTGACTTGTTCGGACTGACTACTAGCGCAGATGGCGACCTTGGGATCGGGCAAAATATCACTGATGCTTTGCCATATTTTGATTCTGTTTATCCTATGGTTTACCCGTCGCATTACCCAGCCAATTTTAACGGTTATGCGAAGCCGGCAAAGTATCCCTATGAAGTGGTCAAGTATGCGATGGACCAAGGTAGCATAAAAGCTATTTCGGCCTCCACATCTCCTCACAAGATAAAGCCTTGGATACAGGCTTTCGATCTGGGAGCTGTCTATACTCCGGATATGATCAAGTCTCAAGTCAGAGCAACTTATGACGCGGGTATGACAGGTTGGCTCATGTGGAATGCAGGAAGTATATACAAGACATCTTGGTTCGAGCCAAAAACAATTTAGACCTTGCTTTTTTCTATCTAAGTGGTAGAGTATGTAGCGGAGCATTCGGCCAGTATACGTACCTTTAGGCAGGACGGGACCGAAAGCCTCAACAACAGTACCACCAAAACAACAGTATGGCGAAAAAAGCGGCAGATAAACCGACACGGAAACCTTCAAATGTGAGGGGGACTTACAGACTCGACATGAATGCCATTGCAGCTGAGACTGCAAGGCGTTCACGATTGCGTGAGTTGTTCCTCGCTGTGAGGGCTCCTATAGTCGGTTCATAATAGCTTTTGCCAAAATCAACCCCCTCTGTATAGTACGAGCAGAGGGGGTCTTCTTATATGGATTTGTGGTGTGGTATAATTTCAAATGATTGACGCTATTTACATAATATATGGATGAAAATCGCATTACATACTTTGCCGAAACAGATGCACGCAACCGCCGGGTCAAATTCGGCATCAAGGCCAAAGACCGTACAAGACATGTCTATACCATCGGTAAAACAGGCATGGGAAAATCTACCATGCTCGAAAATATGGCTGTGCAAGACATCCAGAATGGCGAGGGCATAGCTTTTATAGACCCTCACGGCAAAACCGCGAATCTACTCCTAGAATATGTTCCAAAAGAGAGAATACAGGATGTTATATATCTGGCTCCTTTCGATGTAGAGCACCCGATATCCTTTAACGTTCTCGAAAATGTGGACCCAGACAAGAGGCACCTCGTGGTCTCTGGCCTCATGAGCACATTCAAAAAAATCTGGGTGGACGCCTGGTCGGCTCGTATGGAATATATTCTTACGAATACACTTCTCTCATTGCTAGAGGTCCCAGACACTACCTTGCTCGGAGTAAACAGGATGCTCTCTGACAAAGAATATAGAAAGGAGATAGTCAATCAGATCAAAGACCCTTCAGTAAAAAATTTTTGGGTCAAGGAATTTGCAAACTATACAGAACGTATGGCGGCCGATGCTGTGCCTGCCATCCAGAACAAAATTGGTCAGTTCACTGCAAATCCTCTTATAAGAAATATGCTCGGTCAGCCCAAATCTACTTTCAATATCAGAGAGGCGATGGATAGGAGAAAGATCATGATCATTAACCTTTCCAAAGGAAGGATAGGCGATGAGAATATGAAGCTTTTGGGTGGAATGATTGTGACCAAGATATATCTCGCCGCGATGTCGCGCGCCGACACACCTGACCGCGTTGCTCAGATGCTTCCAAATTTCTATCTCTATGTTGACGAATTCCAGAACTTTGCGAATGCAACATTTGCGGACATCCTCTCTGAAGCTCGAAAGTACAAGCTCAATCTCACGATCGCTCACCAATATATAGAGCAGATGGATGATCAGGTGCGAGCGGCAGTTTTCGGCAACGTCGGAACAATGATCGCATTTCGAGTCGGAGCGACGGACGCGGAAGCTCTCGAAAAAGAATTCACTCCACAGTTCACCATCGAAGACCTAGTCAATTTAGGGTTTACACAAATATATTTGAAGCTCATGATAGACGGACTGACTTCGTCTCCATTTTCGGCGGTGACTTTGCCTCCTATACAACATCCTGATATATCTTTTGTGAAAGAGATCATCGAAGCATCCCGAGAGCAGTTCGCACAGCCTAGATCAGTCGTCGAAGCTGAGATCATCAAGTTCCATTCATCTGGAGAAAAGAAGCCAGAGGTGAGGCCGATGCCAAAAGGCGATGCTCCGATGGGCGCTTCCGGACAAGCGAATAAAATCAATCCTGCACCGTTAATACCGTCAACACCGTCACCTTCTGCACCTTCTCAACCTAGAGTGCCATTTAAAACAGCACCTGCGAATACGTTACCGACATTTACTGCGCCGAATAAGCCTTTGAGCAGTCCAAGTGTTAGTCTGACTCCTAATACAAATATTCCTGTAAATAAGCCTTTCGCGAAGCCACTCAAGGAAATGCTCGATAAGCTTCAAAACGCCAACATTGTTCCGAAAGTACCCGTAGTGCCTGAGATTCGCCCTTCACAAGAAATCGTAAAGAAGGCTGACGCACCAAAGCCGGCGCCGGCGCCCATTCAAATCCCAAATACGCCAGCGCCTCAACCTGTCTCATTGAAGAGCTTGTCTCGAGAGCCAAATGGTCCGAGGAATAATCCCAAAGTCAAATCAGCCGAGAATGTGAATGAGCTCAGGTCAGCCTTGGCTTCTATTTTGAAAAAAAATGAAACGGTAGGACATAAAGTAGAAAGTGAAAAGCAGAAAATAGAAAATGGAGGGCAGAAAATGGAGAATAGAGAGCAGAAAGTGGAAAATAGAGGAGAGAGAATAGAAACTGGAGAACAAAAGGAAGCTGAGCCAAATCTAGGATCAAAGATTCCTCCTCAATATACAAAAGAAGCGCCAAAAGAAGTACCTGAAGAGGTCCTAAAAAAGGTATTGAAAGATGGTGAATAGTGTGGAAGGATGAAGTCATGCCTAGACGAGCACTCATATTTTCCACCGTATTTTATCCGCATCTTGTAGGCGGGGCGGAAGTAGCTGTCAAAGAAGTCACCGATCGTATCCCTCCAAATGAGATCGAATTCGACATGGTCACTTTGAGGATGCATAGCGACCTCCCAAAGTTCGAGCGCATCGGAAACATAAATGTTTATAGGATCGGCTGGTCAGCAAAGAGGAAAGGCTCGACCATCCCTTGGCATACCAATCTGAATAAATATTACTTTGTGATCGGGGCATTCTTCAAAGCTTTGTCGCTCCATCGAAAGAGAAGATATGGCACGATCTGGTCTATCATGGCTTCTTACAATTCCTTTGCGGCAGTGCTTTTCAAGATGGCAAGCAAGAAAGTGCGATTTGTTTTGACCCTTCAGGAAGGCGATCCAACGGAGCATATGGAAAAAAGGGCAAAGCCTCTGTGGCCACTATTCAAAGCTATATTCAAGAGAGCAGACTACATTCAAGCGATCTCCTCATTCTTGGCTAAATGGGCAGAAAAAATGGGGGCCACATGCGAGATCAAAGTAGTACCGAATGCTGTCGACCTCGACTTATTCACCAAGAAAATAAATGAGAGAGAGGCTCTGGCTTTACGAGAGAAGTTGGGCAAGAAAGAAACTGATTTTATTCTTGTGACAACATCGAGGCTTGTGGAGAAGAATGCGGTAGGCGATGTGATCGATGCCCTCGTGTATCTTCCGAAATATGTGAGCTTCATAATCTTGGGAGAAGGAAAGCAAGAGAAAGAGCTCAGAGAAAAATGTTTGAAATCGAAGCTTGAAGACAGAGTCACATTCTTGGGGTATGTGCCTCATAAAGAGTTGCCGCAATTCTTGAAGATATCGGATGTCTTCATCAGACCCTCGAGATCGGAAGGCCTCGGCAATTCTTTTTTGGAAGCGATGGCTTCCGGCATACCTGTTATTGCTACTCCTGTCGGAGGAATCCCAGATTTCTTGATCGACGGAGAGACGGGCTTGTTCTGTGAGACAGGGAATCCAAAGAGCATCGCTCAAAAAGTGGAGAAGATCATGAAGGATGGACAATCGCGAGATTATATTGTGGGCAGAGCATTTGATATGGTGAATAGGCGTTACGTTTGGGAAGGTGTCGCAGAAAGTATAAAAAAGATACTTATAGGCTAATATGGTAGACTTAAAATCATGAAAATCCTTATTGCTTCAGGCATTTATCCGCCAGATATCGGAGGCCCAGCCCAGTACGCTAGGAATCTTTTTGAGACTTGGAGAAGGGAAGGAAACGATGTGAAAGTCGCAGCTTATAGATGGGAAAGGGCTTTTCCTCCGCTTATTAGGCACATTCTTTATTTTACGAAAGTCATCAGGAAAGGATGGGGAGCAGATCTCATTTTGGTCCTCGATACTTGGTCAGCGGCTGTGCCTACGATGCTCGCATGCAAGCTCATGGGCAAGAAATACATTTTGAGGACTGGAGGGGATTTCCTCTGGGAGGATTTTGTCGAGAGGACAGGAGAACCTGTTTTGTTCCGCGAATTCTATGAGAAAAAAAGAGATTTTACTTTCAAGGAAAAGCTGGTCTTCAAATGGGGAGGAGCATCTCTAAGGAATGCCGCATGTGTGATCTTTAGCACAAAATGGCAGAGAGATATTTTCGTTCCAGTATATAAGATTGATCCTGCAAAGACTGAGATCGTCGCGAATTTCTGCGGAGCCCGCGAGGAATTCATGGAGCCAGAGAATAGGAGCTTCGTGGGAGGTACGAGAGTGCTCAGGTGGAAGAATATCGACCTTTTGAAGAGTGCTTTTGCAAAAGCGGAAGAAATGGTCAAAGCAAAAGGCTTGGCAGATGTTGAGCTCGACTTGGGGAGAGCGGTCTATTCGAGTTTCGTTGAAAAGATCAGGAGGTCTTATGCTGTTATATTAGTTTCAATTGGAGATATCAGTCCTAACATGATATTGGATGCGATCCGTGCCGGAACCCCCTTTATTGTTACAAAAGAAACTGGAATTGCGGATTTGATAAGGCCTTGTGCGATATTCGTGGATCCTCTTGACGAAAAAGATATTTCTGAAAAAATCGTTTGGTTAGCGGATCCCAAGAATAGGGCGGAGCAAGCAAAAAAGGTTCAGCAGTTTAGCTTTGCGCATACATGGGAAGATATTGCCAAGGAGATCGCTATGGTCAATGAAAAGCATAAGAGAAGAAAATAGTATGGACGCTCTTCTTATGATTAGTACGGACAGGCTTATATTTAAAGAAGGGTCCGAGGTGAGGCGGCGCCAGATCGAGTATGCCAAAGGCACGAAGGAGACTCACATAATAATATTTGCAAAGAAAGGAGAAGCACCAAGTGAAGTCGCTCTATCTCCAAATTGTTTTGCATACTCTACGAATTCACGGTTCGCGATTTTCTATGCTTTGGCTGCAACAAAGTTGGGTAGGTTTATCATCGAGAGGAGGAAGATAACGCGCATCTCTTGCCAAGATCCTTTTTTGACTGGGATGGCAGGTGTATCTCTCAAAAGGCGCTTTGGTCTGCCTCTCGAATTGCAGGTACATACGGATATCGGCAGTCCAAACTATGCGAAGACAATTGGAAACAAAATCAGGAAGGCTCTGGCTCTTTCTTATTTAAGGAAAGCTGATAAAGTGCGGGTCGTTTCGAATAGGATCAAAGAATTTGTAGCGAGCATCGGAGTTCCAGAAGAAAAGATAGAGGTGCGCCCGATACATGTTGACGTGAGTTTCTATAAGAGCGCCTCCATCACAGTCGATCTTAAGAAAAAGTATCCTCAATTTTCCAAGATTGTTCTCATGGCTTCTAGACTGGAAAGGGAAAAGAATGTAGAGCTTGCTTTGAAAGCTTGGAGCTTGGTATTGAAAGAGGTACCTAACGCGGGTCTTGTCGTGGTAGGAGAAGGAAGCGAAAAATTGGGTCTAATTCGGTTGGCAGATCGGCTGGGCATCGGAAGAGCTGTAGTTTTTGAGACGTGGGCAGATAGGCAAATGCTGGCTTCGTATTATAAGACGGCAGATCTGTTTCTAAATACTTCTTTGTTCGAAGGATATGGAATGACTCTAGTCGAGGCGCATGCGGCGGGGTGCAAGATAGTATCGACGGATGTGGGGGTTGCGAGGGAGGTGGGGGCGATCATCTCGGAGTGGGATGAAAAAGATCTCGGAGACAAATTAATCTCGACGCTCAAATGAAGCTTCTCATCATCACCCAAAAGGTAGACAGAGACGATCCTATCCTCGGCTTTTTTCATAGGTGGATAGAGGAATTCGCCAAACATTTTGAAGCTCTCACGGTGGTCTGTTTACAAGAGGGCGAACACAAGCTTCCAAACAATGTGAAGGTTTATTCCTTGGGCAAAGAACGGGGTGCTTCGAAGTTCTCGTACATTCTCAATTTCTATAAATATATCTGGTCCTTGCGAAAAGATTACGATGCAGTTTTTGTGCATATGAATCAAGAATATGTGTTGCTGGGAAGCCTGTTCTGGAAATTATCTGGCAAAAAAATCGGAATGTGGAGAAACCATCATTCAGGTAATATTTTGACCGATGCGGCGATGTTTTTGTGTAATGTAGTCTTTTGTACTTCAAAGTATTCATATACCACAAAGAACAAGAAGATAAAGATTATGCCAGTCGGTGTAGATACTGATCTTTTCAAAAAAGACGATGACGTTCTCAGAATTCCGAAATCGGTCCTTTCGCTTGGCAGGATTTCACCCTCGAAAAGGTTGAGTTTGCTCGTAGAATCTTTTGGAAAACTGAAGTCTAAGGGCGTGAAATTCACAGGAACGATCGTGGGAGATGCATTGCCAGAGGATAAGCCGTATGCCGAAGATCTTGTAAGAATATCCAGTGAATTAGGTTTGACCATGGTCAGTTTCCAAAGAGGAGTGACGAATTGGCAAGCGCCAAAAATATATTCAGCTCACGATATTTTCGTCAACCTTAGCTCGAGTGGAATGTATGATAAGACAATCTTCGAGGCGATGGCTTGCGAGTGTATCGTGCTCGCCTCGAACGAGAACCTAAGGGATTTGATAGCAGACAGATTCATCTTTAAAGATCAGGATTCTTCGGATTTTGAGTCCAAGCTGGTACTGCTCTTGAATATTCCTGACGAATCGAGAAGCGGACTGGGACGGGAATTTAGGGATATAGTCATAGAGAAGCATAGCTTGAAACAGTTGGCAGAAAAGCTCGAGACAGAGTATAGTATCCTCCATGAATCTCACAAAGGAGCTCTATGAGAGCCATCATTCATTGCATAGAGAATCTGGATTTAGCATCCTAAAATCTGAGAGAGGCCAACTGTTCTCTAGTCTTATCGGAACTGGCAAATCAGTTTTGGATATCGGCTGTCGTGACGGTGCTCTAACAGAGTTCTTTGTAAAAGGGAACAAAGTTGTAGGTATCGATGTGGATTCGAATGCATTGGACAGAGCAAGACAGCAACTTGGCATCGAAGCTCATAATGTTGATGCATATGGCGATTGGAACGAACTAGAAAATAAAAAATTCGACGCTATCGTAGCAGGTGAAATATTGGAGCATCTATTCTATCCAGAAAATATCCTAAAAAAAGTGAGCGATCACCTAAACGACGGAGGTATTTTTGTTGGCTCTGTCCCAAATGCCTTTAGCCTCAAAAATCGGTTCAGATATCTTCTGGGGAAC